>CANQUF010000039.1 GCA_947626975.1 uncultured Clostridia bacterium | reverse complement strand
AACAGTTATAGCATAGCCAAGTGAGATAAAGCTCTCCCTTTGCCATGCTTATTTTATTTCTTACTGAACTGTAACAAAAAACTTGAAAAAAAAAATAATATATAATATAATTTTACTTGAGGAGAATAGGAAAATGAAACTTAAAAAGTTAGAATTACAAGGATTTAAATCATTTGTCGATAAAACAGAAATTGTGTATTTAGATGGTGTTACTGCAATTGTAGGGCCTAATGGTAGTGGAAAAAGTAATATATCTGATGCTATAAGATGGGTGCTTGGAGAACAAAGTGTAAAAACACTTCGTGGTTCAAAAATGGAAGATGTTATATTTGCTGGAACAATTGCAAGAAAAAAAGTAGGCTTTGCAGAAGTATCTATGTATTTAGATAATAGTGACGGAACGCTTCAGTTAGAGTATAAAGAAGTAAAAATAACTCGTAGAGTATATAGAAATGGAGAAAGTAATTATTTAATTAATGGTAATGAATGTAGACTTAAAGACATACAAGAGTTATTTATGGATACAGGTATAGGGAAAGATGGATATAGTATAATATCTCAGGGAAAAATAGATGAAATATTATCCACAAAATCTGAGGAGAGGCGACATATATTCGAAGAAGCTTCAGGAATAGTAAAATATAGGACTAAAAAGGACGAAGCTGTAAAAAAACTAGATAATACGCAACTTAATTTATCTAGAGTAAGTGATATACTAGTAGAAATTGAAAAATCTTTAGATCCACTTGAATCTCAAAGTAAAGTTGCAAAAAAATATTTAGAACTTCGTGAAAAATTAAAAAGTTTAGATGTTAAGCTTTTTATTGATAGTATTAATAAAAGTACGGAAGTTTTAAATAATTTAGATGATATTATTTCTACTTTTTCAAATGATATATTAAATGAGGAGAATTTATCAAATAATTTAGAAACTAAAAAGCAAAATTTCAAAGAGAAAATTCAAGAAATAGATATACAAATTGAAAATGCTCAAAATAAATTCTTTGAAACAGAAAATGAAACAGAAAAAATTAATTCTAAAATTAATGTATCAAATGCAAGTATTATTAATTCTAAGGAAAATATATCAAGATTAGATAGTGAAATAAAAGAGGATTTAGAAAAGATAGAGTTATTAAGGTCTGATATAGATAAAAGAATACAAAAAAAAGAAAGTTTAGCCGAAAACAGACAAAAATTTGAAAATGAACTTCAATTAAAGCAAGATGAACTAGATGAAATAATGAAAACTTTAAATAAGCGTGATGAACAAATTACTAAAATTAAAGATGAAATAGATAATTATACTGAAGAAGTATATAACTTAAAATCAGAGGTAAGTACTCTTTTAGCTACTATTGATTCAAATAATGAAAGAATAGAAGAAAATAAGAAAAATTTAGATAAGAATATAACACAAAAAGATAAGATTATATCAGATATTCAAGAGGTAGTAGATTTAATTAATAAAGAAAATAGCAAGTTAACTGAAATAAATAAAAAACATGAGATTAAATTAGAAGAACTAGCTAATTATAATAAAGAATATGAAATACTTTCTAAGTCAGAGGCAAAATTAAAACAAGAGCTTATTACTAGTAAGTCTAGATATAATTATTTAATAAATTTAGATAATGAAAATGAAGGATATTATAAAAGTGTAAAGGGAGCATTAGATTTTGCTAAAAATAATAATATTAGTGGAGTCTATGGAACACTTGCATCTATAATATCTACTGATAAAAAATATGAATATGCAATAGAAATTGCATTAGGTGGATATCTTCAAAATATAGTAATAGAAGATGATAAAATAGCAAAACAAATAATAGAATATTTAAAAATAAATAATGTAGGAAGAGTTACTTTTTTACCTTTATCAAGTATAAAAAAGATAAAATCTGATGTCCCAGATAAGATAAAGAATATGCCAGGTGTTCTAGGTGTTGCCAAAGAATTAATAAAGTATGATAAAAAGTATGAAGATGTAATTGATTTAAGTTTATTTAATACTATAATTGTTGATAGTATTGATAATGCAATTTTAATATCTAAAAAATTTAAGAATGATGTTAAAATTGTTACTATTGCTGGTGAATTAATAGCTACTTCTGGTAGTATAACTGGTGGAAAAACAACTAAAACATCTGCAGGTCTTATTGGAAGAAAAGAAAAAATCCAAGAATTAAAAAATGAAATCTTTAATATGGAAATTAAATATAATGAGGAAAATAAAAAATTAGAAGAATTTACTAATAGTATAAAAGTATTAAAAGAAAATGAAGGAGAAATTTTAACTGAAAAGAATAATTTACAAGTAAATATTGCAACATTAAATCAAAGACTTGAAATATTAAAATCAGAAGAACAAAAGATGCTAAATTCTAAAGCTTCATATAGTAATGTTATAGAAGAATTAACTTTAAAAAATAAAGAAAATAATGATATAGTAGAGAATATAAATAAAAAAATAGTATCTTTTAATGAAGAACTATCAAAAAAGCAAGAAATAGTACAAGAATATAGTAGATTTAATAAGGAAAAAAGCCAGATAATAACTAATTTACATGATGATATTGTAAATCTTAAGGTATCAATATCATCTTTTGATGAGAGTACACAATCAATAGATGAAATGAAAGAAAAACTATCTTTAGATATATCAAATTTTGAAACATCTATAAATAAAAAGAGAGCAAGTATAGTATCTTTAAAAAATAATATTGCTACTTTAGAAGATGAGATAGTAAAACTAAATGAAGAAAATAAAAATAAAATTGAATTTAAGAAAGAATTTAATAAAATTTTATCAGAACTTAAAGATTCTAAAAATGATATTTTAAAGCAACAAGAAAATTTAGAATTAAATATATCAGAAAATATAAATAAAATTAATAAATTAAAAGACGAAAAATCAAAGGTAGAATCTAAAAAGATAAAATATGAAGTAGATATAGAAAATTTAAAAAATAAAATGTGGGATGATTACGAACTAACTGTTACAAGTGCTAAGGAAATATTAAAAACATTACCTGAAATTGATGGAAAAAATTTAACTCAGAAAATAGATAAACTAAAAAAAGAAATAAAAGATTTAGGAGATGTAAATGTTGGTTCAATAGAAGAGTATAACTCAGCTAAAGAGCGTTTTGATTTTATAAATACTCAAAAAGATGATTTAGAAAAAACAAAAGCAAAATTACAAAATCTTATCTCTAATATAACTAGTATAATGAAAAACCAATTTTCTAGTCAGTTTAAACTTATAAATGAAAATTTTAATGAAACTTTTAAGGAACTATTTGGTGGAGGTAAAGCAGAATTAAAATTAAGTGATGAAAATGATATTTTAAATTCAGGAATTGAAATTGAAGTTCAACCACCAGGAAAGAAACTTCAAAGTATGATGCTTTTATCAGGAGGAGAAAGAGCACTTACTGCAATTGCACTTTTGTTTGCAATACTTAAATTAAAATCAGCTCCATTTTGTATATTAGATGAAATAGAAGCAGCACTTGACGATGTTAATGTTCATAGATTTGCAGAATATATAAAAAATTATTCAAATAATACACAATTTATCGTTATTACTCATAGAAAAGGTACTATGGAAGTAGCGTCTAGTGTATATGGTGTTACAATGCAAGAATATGGAGTATCTAAGATTGTTTCAATAAAAATGAAATAAATTAAAATATTTAATAAAGTGTAATTAAGAGTTTTTTGTGAGGATAAAATATATGCATGATATTTGGAATCCATGGCATGGATGCAAAAAAATAAGCGAAGGATGTAAAAATTGTTATATGTATTATCTTGATAATGTAAGAGCAAATAAAGATGGAGCAATTATATATAAAAGTAAAACAAATTTTGATTATCCTTTAAAAAAAGATAAAAATGGTAATTATAAAGTAAAAAGTGGTGAACAAATTAGAATATGTATGACATCTGATTTCTTTTTAGAAGAAGCAGATAATTGGCGTGATGAAGCTTGGAATATTATAAAAATAAGAAGTGACGTTAAATTTTTTATACTTACTAAAAGAGCAGATAGAATAAGGGATAATTTACCTAAAGATTGGAATACAGGATATGATAATGTAATACTTAATGTTACTTGTGAAAATCAAAAAAGAGCAGATGAAAGAATTCCTATACTTCTTGATATACCAGCAAAACATAGAGGAGTTATGGTAGCTCCATTTATTGGAAAAGTAAGTATAAAAAAGTATCTAGAAACTGGAAAAATAGAGCAAGTTATAGCAGGTGGAGAAAATTATGATGGTTCAAGGCTTTGCAAATATGAATGGGTAAAATTTTTATCTGATGAATGTAAAAAAGAAAATATAACTTTTTGCTTTATTGAAACAGGAAATAAATTTGAAAAAGATTCAAAAACATATTTTATAAAATCAAAAAAAATACAAAGTAAAATGGCATATAAGTTAAATGTAAATTTTATAGGAAAAGAAATTAAGTATGAATTAAGAAAATATGGGCAGGAGAGTTTATTCGATAATAAAATAAATTATATTCCATATTTTAAAAAAAGTTGTAATACTTGTTCAAGCAAATTAATATGCAATGGGTGTAGCAGATGTGATAATTGTAATGAGGATTAAAGTGAAAGTATATGAGAGTAGAACATAAATTTAAGCCAATATATAACAGTGAAAGTAAGATTTTAATACTTGGTAGTATACCATCAGTAAAATCAAGAGAAAATAATTTTTACTATGGTAACCCTAAAAATAGATTTTGGCAAATTATAGCAAGAATATTTAATAAAGATATACCAATTACAATAAAAGAAAAACAAAAACTTATTTTAGATAATAACTTAGCTATTTATGATGTTATAAAATCTTGTGATATAGAGGCATCTTCTGATAGTAGTATTAAAAATGTAGAAATTAACGATATAAATAGTATAATTAAAAATTCTAAAATAGAAAAAGTAATATTTAATGGAAAAAAATCTTATGAAATATACAATAAATATGCAAAGGATAAATTTGATAATATATGTGTACTCCCATCAACGTCTCCTGCAAATGCAAAGTTTACATTTGATAAATTATATAAAATTTGGAAAGATGAATTAATAAAAAAATATATTGAAAATTAAACTAAAATATGATATATTCAAATCAGAAAGTGGAGGTAAAAATTATGAGATATGAAATAGTTGGAAAAACAGTACCTGTAGTTGAAGTTACATTAAATAAAGGTGAATCTATGTTTACTCAAAAGGGTGCAATGGCTTGGCAAACACAAGGCATAAGTATGAAAACAAATGCACATGGTGGAGTTATGAAGAGTTTAGGCAGGATGTTTACAGGTGAATCAATTTTTATGAATACTTTTACTGCAGATGTAGATAATGCAAAAATAGCTTTTGCTACAACAGTACCTGGAGATGTAAAAGAGGTTAATTTGTCAAACTATCAGGATGGTATTACTTTTCAAAAAGGAGCGTTTTTATGTGCAGAACCTGGTGTAGATTTAAAAATTGCATTTACTAAAAGATTTTCAGCTGGTCTTTTTGGAGGAGAAGGATTTATATTACAAAAAGCAACAGGAAATGGTATGCTATTTTTAGAGGTTGATGGAGATCAAATAGAAAAAGAACTTGCACCAGGAGAAGTATTAAAAGTAGATACTGGAAATGTAGTTGCATTCGAAAATACTGTATCTTATGAGATAGAGACAATAAAAGGTTTATCTAATATTTTTCTTGGTGGGGAAGGACTATTTTTAACAAAACTTACAGGGCCTGGAAAAGTAATAATTCAATCACAAAATTTTGGAGATTTTGCTGGAAGAATTGCTGGTATGATACCAAGATCTAATTAATAAAAAATAAAGAGCAAATTTAATATATTATAAGTTTGCTCTTTATTTTTATAATTTACTATTTAATTTTCTTCATTTGTTATTTTTTCCATCATCTGTAAATATTCCCATTTTTTATCAACTTCTTTTTGAATTTCTTCAATCATCCATTCATTTCCAGCTTTAAACATATGCTTAAATCTTTTTTGAAGTTTTAAAAATTCTTCTACAGGAAGTTTTTTAGCAGGTCTATATGTTATTTTGTATTTACCATCACAAACTTCATATAAAGGCCAAAAACATGTATCTACAGCAAGTTTAGATATAGTTTGTAAGTCTTCTGAAGGATATCCCCAACCTCTAGGACAAGGGGATAGGACAGACATATATGTTGGACCTTTTGTATATATAGCTTTTTCTGATTTTTCATATAGATCTTTTAGATTTCCAATTAAAGCAGATTGTGCAACATAAGGTAAATTATGTTTTACCATTATTTCTGTTAAATCTTTTCTTTGTTGTGCTTTACCATTACTTACTTTTCCAGAAGGAGTAGTTGTTGTATCGGCAAAATGTGGAGTAGAAGATGAACGTTGTGTACCTGTATTCATATATGCACCATTATCATAACATATATATGTAATATCATGACCTCTTTCCATAGCACCAGATAAAGATTGAAGACCAATATCTAAAGTACCACCATCACCACCAAATCCAATAAACTTTGTTACTTTATCATCACTTATTTTTCCATCTTTTTTTAATTTATTATATGTAGTTTCTACACCAGAAAGAGTAGCTGAAGCACACTCAAAAGCTGTATGTATAAAAGAACAGTTTTTCCATGAAGTATATGGAAAAGTACAAGTAGAAACTTCTAAACAACCAGTAGCAACAGATATTACTGCATTATCTTCTTCTTTTAGAGCTCTAAGTACACCATTTATTGTTACTGGTGCTCCACAACCAGCGCACATTCTATGACCTGAAGTAAGTCTATTTGGTTTATTTACAACTTCTTTTAAATTATACATTTATATTTCCTCCTTTTCATTAATAAGGAAATGCTTAATATTATCTATTTTTCCAGTTTTTGCAATATCTTGTAATTTATTTGCTATTTTTTCTATATCAGATGATTTTGTATCAGCACCACCTAATCCATATATGTAATTTATAGTATTTACATGTATGTTACTTGAAAACATTGCAGATGTAATTTCAGAAAATAGAGGACCACAGTATCCATTTATACTATCAGCCTTATCCATTATAGCAAGTGCTTTTAAATTTTTAAGCTCTTTTGGAATATCAAGGTAAGGTAAAGGTCTAAAACATCTAGGTTTTAAAAGACCTATTTTAACTCCATTTTCTCTTAATTTATCTATTGTATCTTTTATAGTACCAGCTGTAGAATTAAGAGCTATTATTCCAATTTCAGCATCATCTAATTTATATTTTTCATATAAATCATATTTTCTACCTGTTAGTTTGTAAAATTCATCAGATACTTCCTTAATTATATTTATAGAATTATCCATAGCATCAGATAACTCTTTTCTTATACCAAAATAATATTTTTGAAGTGCAAGAGGTCCCATAGATATATTTTTCTTACTATCTAATAAATAATTTTCTGGTTCATACTTACCAACAAAATTTTTAACTTCATCATTTTCTAAAAGCATAATATTTTCAATAGAGTGCGATGTAATAAATCCATCATAACATACCATAACTGGAAGTTTTGCTTTTTCTGCAATTTTTACTGCCATTATAGTATTATCATATGCTTCTTGATTACTTTCACAGTATAGTTGGATAAATCCACAGTCACGTACTCCCATTGAATCTGAGTGATCATTATGAATATTAATTGGAGCAGAAAGAGCTCTATTTGCACAAATCAAAGTCATAGGTAATCTCATACCTGATGCTATGTATAACATTTCAAACATAAGTGCTAGTCCTTGAGAAGAAGTTGCACTCATTACTCTTCCTCCAGCAGCAGCAGCTCCAATAGTTGCAGACATAGCAGAATGTTCACTTTCTACAGGAATAAATTCTGTATCTACACTACCATTAGCCACAAAGTTTGAAAAATACTGTGGAATTTCAGTAGATGGAGTTATAGGGTAAGCTGCAACAGTATCTGGATTTATTTGTTTCATAGCAGTGGCAACTGCTTCATTACCACTTAATCTTTCACGTATTGCCATATATTTTACCTCCTATTTATTAATATCAGATTTCATCTCTATTGCATGGAATGGACATACTTTAGAGCACACGCCACATCCTTTGCAAAAGTCTAAGTCCATTCCAAGTAATTTTGAATCTTCATGTCTAATACAACTTTCAGGGCAGAATGGAACACACATCATACAATTTTTACATTTTTCTTTATCATGGTATGGATATTTATTTTTCCAATCACCAGTTTTAAAATTTTCAGAGTTACCATCTTTTAGTATAGTACCACCTAAACTATATTCTTTTTTCATTTAGTGCCTCCTTTAATTTCTTCATATCCTTTAATTAATGCTTGCATATTTGGTTCAATTACTTCAGGCTTTTTAGCAAATTTATGCTTAAAAGCTTCCTTCATGTTTAAAATAAGTTCATCTTCTGACAATATACCTGTTACATGTACTACTGCAGCAAGCATAGGAGTATTTGGAAAATTAGCTTTTAAACATTCTAAACTAATTTTAGAAGCATCAATAGTAAATATTTTTCCTGTATATCCATTTAATTTATTTCTTAAGCTTTCAATATCTTCATTTGTATTTATAATTATTGCACCATCTTTTTTTAGCCCACTTGTAACGTCAACAGGACCTATTAAAGAGTCATCTACAACAACTACATAATCAGGTTCATATATGTTAGAATGAGTCCTAATTTGAGTTTCACTTATACGGTTATATGCAGTAATAGGAGCACCCATTCTCTCGGGTCCATATTCAGGGAACCCTTGAATAAATTTACCTGTACTAAAAGCAACGTCAGCAAGTAAAAGTGAAGCTGTTTTTGCACCTTGACCGCCACGACCGTGCCATCTAATTTCAACCATAAAATCCCTCCTTAAAATCATAATATAAGTATATATCGAAAATTATTACAAGTCAAGAAAAATAAATATTTTAAAATTACTATACATAAAAATGTAACGTTACAGTTCAGTAAGAAATAAAATAAGCATGGCAAAGGGAGAGCTTTATCTCACTTGGCTATGCTATAACTGTTTC
>CANQUF010000038.1 GCA_947626975.1 uncultured Clostridia bacterium | reverse complement strand
TTTCAAAATCCACCACCTTATGAAAAATTATTACGGTGATTTAAAAGATTTATATTCAAGAAGAATAAACATACAACATAGGCTTATTTACGAAGTATTAGAAAAAGAACAAACAGTAAGAATATTAAGTATGTGGTCACATTACGAATAATAAAAATATATTACCATTTTCATTTTCTAAATAAATGGTGTTCGAATTTAGAAAGTTTCGGCTAACCAACTACGTATCTGTTCGAACTAATAGAACATATATATATCAATGTTACACGATAATAGTTTTTAACAAAAAACTTTTGTTTATATTTGCATTTTACGACATATTATATAATCTGCCTCTTTATTAGCACTATTTTTTACTAATCTAAATATATCATTTCCATAACTTATATCTAGTTTTGACTTGAAACAAAAGCCACTACAATTACTCTGTATTTTTTATCTCATTACTATATACTTTATTTACAAAATGTATAAGATAATCTAAACTATATGAAATTTCTTTAAAAATATTATCTGATGTAACAATTGCCAACTTACTTACAATCTTTTAATACTTAATTGATTTTTTTCTTTCTTGTCTACCTTTTTTATTTACCATATAAGTAATATGTATAGCTACAGAATATGGAGCAGATAATGTTGCATTTCTATCTAAAATTTTTGAAATTTCTACATTTTGTATAAAAAATAACGTTTCTTCTTAGAAATAGAAGGCTAAGTTTAATAATCAAAAACAAATTCAAAAAGAAAAACAATAAGTTTAAGTATTAGAAATTGTTTAACAAATAAAACAAACCTTATTGCTTTTATAGAATATTTTTAATGTAATATTACAATCTTTTGTAATTTTACGAAATTTCCCTGACAAAAATTAATAAAAAAAATTTGGCACATTCAAACCTATATGTCTATAATATGATTTAAAAATTACTCAACTGTAAAACTCTGTAGAAAAAATATATCAAAAGTGGTACTAAAAAAATGTAATTTTATATCAAAAGTGGTATCAAAAAAATGCAAAATTATATTAAAAGTGGTGTCAAAAAAATGCAAAAATATATCAAAAGTGGTGCCAAAAAAATGTAAAATTATATTTTTTTATTTTACAGTTTTCCTATCACATCCATATTCTCTAGCTAATGCAGAAAAATTTACATTTATCTACACCCTTTTGTCTAAAAAGTTTTAATTGAACTTTTTAGTTGAAGCCTTGCTCGGTTTCAAGATTCCATGCAATCCAAATGAAAGTTTTTATAAAATCTATGCTTTCATTTGGTTTAAACATCTACGCAAATGACATCAAAAATTGAGATTTCATATACTTTTTATGAGACCTCAATTTTTTTATAATAATTAATTATCAATATTTAAAAAATTTTTGATTACATTTTTATTTATTTTTAATTAAAATTTTATGTTATTGTTATAAAATTATTGTAATATTTTATAGAATTTTATACTTAAATTATTAATATATAAATAATATTCATAAAAATAGTCTTTAAAATAAAGTATGTAATTCAAAAATATACTTAATCTTATGAACTTTACTTTACAAAATCTACTTTTAATGGTATTTTAATATTCCATTCAAATCAGATTTTAAATTTATCTTTACTAATTGTTTCTACTTCTTTTAAATAATTTTTATAGTATAAAAGTATAATTCATATTTAATTATTTTTATTTATATACTTTATCTTTATAAATAAACTTATTTTTACTTAACTACTTATTCCATTTTTTATTCCTAATCCATCACCAATACAAATTAGAGTTTCAATTCTATTTTGAATTTTTCTATCTACAGTATTTTCCTTCAAAGACTTAATAAAGTTATCTTTTGGATTTGGATATACTAATTCTTTAGAAGTATCTAATATTTTTATATTTTCTTTTTTATGACCAAATATATTTTTTATATTTTCTATTATCTTTTTTATAACATTCATATTATCACCTCTCCTGGATAGCTATTTTACCAGAACTTCTTGATAGACTTACCTCTTTTTCTTCTAAATCTTTAGTTTCCCATGGCCTAATTCCGTCCAGATTTTTCTAAATCTTTTTCATAGCATTCAAACTGCTTTGTAAATTCTTCATATGGAAGTTGTATAAATCCTCCATTATCTTTATCTGAAACATAAAACTTTTCTCCTAGATTATCTGAATCCATATATACATATATAACTGGAGATTTTCCTTTATCTTCTTTATTATACACCCTATTTATAACACATTTATTAAATTTCATATTTTTTTTATTAAGTAATGCGTTACTTAATATCTCAATACTTGAATTTTGACATGTTGCAAATTCAGGACAAGCATTTGAAAGTAGTTGAAATTGATGAGTTATATTTTCATTTAAATCCTCAGAATAAGTTTCATTTATATTTTTAGAATCTTCCAATAACCTTTTTATCGGAAATTGTCCATCTTTATAAGCCAGTTCAACACTGGTAAATAAACTTCTTAAACTTTTATCATCTAATCCTAAAGTAGCATCTTGTAATTTTTCATCATTTTTATGACAAAAATAATCTTTACCATTTTTAACATCGTGTTTTCTTATATCCTCATAACTTATACAAAAATTATCTGGTCTTCCTCCAAACCTATGATTTGTTAAATTCCAAGTTGGATCTACTATAGTAGCTCCTTTTTTTATTTGACCATTTTCAAGGGGGAGTTCAATATTATTAATTTTTAAAAATGTATGATTTTTACACTCTATCATTTCACTTTCTATACCAATCTTATCAAGTATATACTGTTCTACTTTTGCTATTCCATTACAAACACCATAACCAGAGCTAATTATTTTCCATAATGCTCTACAATCATTACTATTACTTATTTCTGTATCAAAATCAGGACTGTAACTTATTTTCTTACCAATTGCGTTATCTATTATTGCCAATTTTTGAGCTTTTGAATATTCTTGATTAATGCTATTAATTAATGATTCTATCCAATTTTCTGCTTCTTTATATTCTTTAGCAGTTGAACAATATTTTACATTTTTATTATTTAAAGTATTAGTTACTTCCATATTTGGACAAATATCACATAGACTAATAAACTTAAATTTATCTTCTTTAGAAAAATTTTCAGGATTAATACTTATTAACTCATCTAAACCTCTATACTCTTCTAAATCTCTTTCTAAATCTAGTATAATATTACTTTTTCCATAAACATTTCTTTTAACTTGCATATTAAGAGCACTTGTATATTCTTTTGGAAGATTTGTAGTATCAATACTTTCTTTTACATTTTGATCTAGAACTACTAAAATTTTTCTTTTTTCATCTAAATCAAATTTAGTATCAAATATTTTAGATACAAGCTCTTTTTGATTTTCAGTATTTAGCATACTTATTACTTCATATGGTTTAATATTATTTTTTTCTAAAAAATCTTTATTATTAGTAAAAAAATTGATTAAGGATTCTACATCTAACGAACTTAAAATTCTATTTTTATCACGAATATCAAAAGTATTTTCATCTAATATTATTTTTTCTTTACTTTCATTAGTAAATGTACAAATAATATCAAGCAATGTATTATTTTCAAATGAATAACCCTCTAATATTTTTCTTTTGAAATTTTCATTAGGTAAATTACAAATTAATTCACTGATTTGATAATCTTTTAAATTTAGTTTTTCTACAATCAAGTTACTATCTGCTAATATTTGCAATTTTTTTTCATCTGTAAAACTATCAATAATATCTTTTAATTCATAATCTGCAATTTTATTTTTTTCTATAAATTCCTTATTATATAATATTTTTTGTTTTGCTGTATCAGACATGCTTTTGATAATATTCATCAATTGATATCTAATAATATCCTTACTAATATTATCATTATTTAAAATTTGCAAAATTATATCTTCATCAGAAATACTTTCAATTATTTTTACTTTTAAATCACCATTTAATTTTTTTATATACGTACAATCAAATAATTTTAACTTTTCTTCGTTACTAAAAAAATTATTTACAAAATCAATTATCTCATACGGATTAAAATTATATTTTTTTAATTCATCTTCATTATTAAACATGCTTAATTTATCATCTGATTTATCTAATAATTTTCTTAAATCCTCAGTAATCATTATATTCCCTCTTTTATATTCTCATTTTTTATATTCTCATTTTTTATATAACTATATTATCATATATTAAAAAAAATTAAAAGTATAAAGTATAAATATAATAAATAAAAATTATCAATTTTTATACTTGATATGTATATTTTAGCTAATTTTTACGCACTATATTTTTAGGTGATTTTATGGAAGTTTATCATAAATTTGAAACAATAGATGGTAAAGAACAATATGTAATATATGTAGATTATCCTTATGAATATGAATTTGGACTAGATTTTAATAAATTTAAAGAAAATGTTTCAGATATAACTAATAAAGTAAAAGAATATGTCACAAAAAAACTATCTGAAGTAAAAAATAGTACTGCTCTTTTAGTTCTAAATGGTGTAATAATAGGAACTGTAGTATTATCCCGTATAATGAATCCATATCTTAATTTAGACTCTCAAAAAAAAAGTGAAATGAAATTATTTTCTACATTAGAAGATGAAGGAAAAAATGTAGCCCAAATTGCTATAGCACAAGCTAGTGAAGATCTCAAAGAAAATACAGATGAGTCTCAAAATGCAGAAAATAATACTACTAAAGCCATTACTTTAAATAACTCAAATACTAATAATGCAAAGACTACTAATACTTCTTCAAAAACTACTAATACTAACTCTAATATTAATACAACTAATAGTAGTATTACAATAAAGCTAAGACTTAATTCTGGAAATATAATAAATATTGGCCTTGAAGATTATGTAATAGGAGTAGTAGGCGGTGAAATGCCAGCTTCTTTTAATAGTGAAGCACTAAAAGCACAGGCAATAGTGGCACGTACATACGCTTTAAGGAAAACGGCCTCTGGTGCTGTATTAGCCGCTACAACATCAGACCAAGTATACAAAACAAATGATGAACTAAAAAAATTTTGGGGAAGTTCTTACTCTACATATTATAACAAAATTAAAGATGCTGTAAATTCAACTAGAGGAGAATACTTAACATATAAAGGAAATTACATAGAAGCATTATACTTTTCTACAAGTAATGGAAGAACTGAAGATTCAGTATATGTATGGGGAAATTCTACACCATATTTAAAAAGTGTAGATTGTCCTTGGGACGTTGGAGTTTCAAATTTTAATGCAACTAAAACAATACCAATATCTACAGTAGCACAAAAACTTGGAGTTCCTCTTACTTCAAGTTCACAAATACAAATAAACAGCAAAACTACAGGTAATAGGGTTAATAGTATAACAGTTTGTGGAAAAGAATTTACTGGTGTACAAATAAGGACTTTACTAGGTCTTAGATCAACAGACTTTTCTATATCTGTAAGTGGAAATAGTCTTGTTTTTACAACAAAAGGTTATGGTCATGGAGTTGGGATGAGTCAATATGGTGCAAATGGTATGGCTAAAGCTCGGATATTCATACTCACAAATTTTAAAATATTTTTATACAGGTGTTACCATATCAAAAAAGTAGTGCATTTAACACTACTTTTTTACTTCATTTATTGAGCTACCTTTTTCAAAAACTTCTTTTATATTCTCACAAGTATCGTTTGCTATTTTATTTAAAGCTTCTTTAGTAAAAAAAGCTTGATGAGAAGTTATTACAACATTTGGCATTGAAAGTAATACTGATAAATCTTTATCTCTTAAATATGAATTAGACATATCATTTAAAAAGAATTCTTCTTCATCTTCATAAACATCTAGACCTACTCCACCTATTTTATTTTGAGATAATTTATTAATTAAACTATTTGTGTCTATTAATTTTCCTCTACTTGTATTTATTATAATAACTCCTTGCTTCATTTTATCTATAGTATTTTCATTAATCATTTTAAAATTTTCATCGGTAAGTGGACAATGAAGTGATATTATATCAGAATTTTCATATATTTCATCTAAACTTACATACTTAAAGCCTAACTCATTTGCAGCATTTTCGTCCTTATATACATCGTAAGCAATTACATTTGCACCAAAACCTTTCATTATATTTATGAAGCACTTACCTATTTTTCCTGTACCTATAACACCTATTGTTTTTCCATGTATATCAAATCCAAGTAATCCATTTAACGAAAAATTATATTTTTTTGTTCTTTGATAGGCTTTATATATTTTTCTATCAATACTAAGTAATAATGCTACAGTATGTTCTGCTACTGCATATGGTGAATATGCAGGCACTCTAACTACTTTTATTTGGTCTACCATATTTTTCATATCAATATTATTAAAGCCAGCGCAACGAAGTGCTATTAATTTTACTCCACAATTTTTTAATATATTAATTGTTTCTTTATCTACTATATCATTTACAAATATACATACAACATCATAACCATTAGCAAGTGGTGCTGTTTCCTTATTTAGTTTAGATTCAAGATATGTTATATCATATTTATATTTTTTATTATATTCATCAAATAATTTTTTATCATATTCTTTAGTATCAAAAAATGCTATTTTAATCATTATATCCTCCATATATTTTTTTAATTTATATTATTATATTGTGCATATTTTTTATTACAATGCATTATTTAAAATAATAACTATATAATTATATTATTTAATATGGGGTTTTTAAATATCTATAAAAAACAAAAAAAGAATAAAATAGAATATTTATCTAAAAAATAGAAATTTTTATTAATATTTTTGCTCAAGTTATTCGCAGATTATATGGCATTTTTTCCTATATCGATAATATTTAGAAAAATGTGTAAACTGAAAAATGAAAATCGACTATGATATAATAAGGAAAAACATAGCCGATTCTTTTTTCTTAATATATTTTTACACAATTTAAATTACACTCCCTAATTTTTTGATATGTTCCTATTTTTTATAATATTATATTTTTATATATTATTTAACATGTTATCTATTTTAGTTTATATATTAATTTTTTAACATTTTACATATTCATCTAAATTTTTTGTTCTATGTTCTAGTACTGGCATTTTTTCAGTTGTAGTAAATCCAGGTTCTGCATTTATTACATCAGGAATACGATTTACTATTGTTGCACATGTAAGTTTTACTGTATCTGGTCTTGAAATAGTTACAGTAGTATCTGGCTCACCGTATATAGTCCACTCATTTTTATCAAATTCATCTGGGCCATATATTTTTCCTATGCATTCACTTTCTATTTCTATCCCCTCTTTTGTCTTTGTTATTACTACTGCTGACATTCCTGTAGCATTTCCTGCTTTAACATTCATTTTTAGAGTTGAAGAATGTAAATCATCTCTATATGTTGTTGGAATAGTAACTTGAGTTTGTGATAATACTCCAAGATTTAAACGTGAAGCAAGCCAACCATTTGTATTCCACATATATGATGGTAAATATTTTCCATCTTCTATCATCTTTTCTCTTTCTGTATCACTAATTCTATCTATTGAAGCAATTTTTTTATCAAATTCTTCAAGTGTAAGACCAGCGCCATGTGCTTTTGCAAGTGCAATTCCATAATCTTCAACATTATAACTTGAACTACCTTTAATCTTAGTAATATTATGTGTTGCTCCTGCAAGTGTAGTAATTAAATTCCCCCAAAATACATCTTGATATCCACTTCCACATATAGTACATCCACTTCTTCTTGCTATTTCATCTAATTCTCTTGTTATAACAGGATTTGAATTTATAGGATAAAATGCTTCTTCACAAGTTGAAATAGCATTAATTCCAAGTTTTGCACATACTTTAAAAGCATCATAAACATCTTTCATTAAGCTCATAGTTGTTATTATACAAATATCTGGTCTTGTATCAGATAATACTTTTTCTGCATCTTTTGAATTAGAAATTATAATACTTTTTTTTTCACAGCCTATAATTTCAGATATATCCTTACCTATTTTATTTTCATTTATATCAAATGCTGCAACAATTTCTGCACCTTTTTCATATACATATTTCATTGTATATACTGACATTTTTCCACAACCATATTGCGCAACTCTAACTTTTCTATTCATATATATTTCCTCCACATGTTTTATAATTATTATATAAAAATTATATTTTATCAATTAATCTGTTTAACTACCATTCTTACACCGGTAATTTTAGAATTATTAGATTTATCATATTCTTTTTCTTTACAATATATTTTTACTACGTCTCCATATTCTAATTCTTCAAATTTTACTTCTTTATTATTAGAGTCATATATTTTACAGTTTTGAATCATTGATAAAACTACAAGATCTCCATTATATATTCCTTTTATATTAGTTTGATCTGCACAAACTTCTATTTTTTTTACGCCACTACTTATTCCCCTTATCTCTCCTAATACATAATTTTTATACATTACTGAATATATATCAGTTCTTTTTTCATATAATAAATATGATGTTAAAACACCTAAAATTAATATTATTCCTAAAAAAACAATCTTTAATTTTCTATGCTTATTAAATATTCTATTTATTATTACAAGAATAATTAATGTAAATACCATAATACTAATTGTCATTAATAATTGTGAATTTAATAAATCATTTAACCAATCAAAATTCATACATTTACCTCCACTATATTAAATATTTCTCATACTAAGACTTACTTTTCCTTTATTTTTATCAATACCTATAACTTTTACTTTTACAATATCACCAACTGATACTTCTTCCATAGGATTTCTTACAAACTTATCACTAAGTTCTGAGATATGAACTAATCCATCATTTTTTATTCCTATATCTACAAAAGCTCCAAAATCTACTACATTTCTTACAGTACCTGAAAGTATCATACCTTCCTTAATATCATCTATTTTTAAAACATCACTTTTAAGTATTGGCTTTGGCATTTCATCTCTTGGATCTCTACCAGGTTTCTTTAATTCTTTTATTATGTCCTGCATAGTAAGTATACCAATATTTAAAGTTTTTGAAACATTATCAAGATTTAGGTTATCTAATTTATTTATTATTTTACTAATATTATCCTTATTTATATCTTTTATATTATACCCTATACTTTCTATTAACTTAGTAGTTTGTTTATATGATTCTGGATGTACCATAGTATTATCTAGTATATTTTCAGATTCAGGTACTTTCAGAAATCCTGCACATTGTACAAACGCTGTTTTGCCAAGTTTTGGTACATTTAATATCTCATCTCTATTTTTAAATTTACCATGTTCTTCTCTATACTTTACAATATTTGATGCAACTGTTTTATTTATACCTGATACATATGAAAGTAAAGATGGTGTGGCAGTATTAATATCTACACCAACACTATTTACCGCATCTTCTACAACATAAGTTAATGTTTCATCTAATTTTTTTTGATTTACATCATGTTGATATTGTCCAACACCTATACTCTTTGGATCTATCTTTACAAGTTCTGCTAAAGGATCTTGAAGGCGTCTAGCTATTGATATAGCTCCCCTAATTGAAACATTTATATCTGGATATTCTTTAGTTGCAAGTTCTGAAGCTGAATATACAGAAGCTCCTGCTTCACTTACAATAGCATAAAAGATCTTCTTATCTACTTTTTTTATTACATCGCAAATAAATTTCTCTGATTCACGAGAAGCAGTTCCATTACCAAGAGCAATCATATCTATATCATATTTTTTAATTAGCTCTTCCATAACTTTTGTTGCACCTTGAATATCATTTTGTGGCTCAGTAGGATATATAGTAGTATAGTCCAGTAATTTTCCTGTATCATTAATTATAGCAATTTTACAACCTGTCCTGTATGCTGGATCAAATCCCATTACTGTCATATTTTTTATTGGTGGTTGTAATAATAAATTTTTAACATTTACTCCAAATACATTTATTGCTTCTTCTGATGCTTCTTCGAATTTTTCACTTCTTATTTCTCTTTCAATTGATGGTTTTATAAGGCGTTTGTATGCATCTTTTATTGCAATTATAATATCTTCTTTAAATATACTATCTTTTTTTATTATTTTACTCTCTAAATAATCAATTATTTTTGATTCATCTAAATCTAATTTTACTTTTAGAATTTCTTCTTTTTCTCCTCTATTTATAGCAAGTATTCTATATGATGGAATCTTTTTTATTTCCTGAGAAAAATTATAGTACATTTCATATACACTATTTTCATCATTATTTGTTGCTGTTGATACTAATTTGGCATTATTAAATGTTATTTTTCTAATTTGCTTTCTATACAAAGCATTATCTGATATATCTTCTGCAATTATATCTAATGCTCCATTTATTGCTTCATCTATAGTATTTACACCTTTTTCTTTATTTATGTATTTACAAGCTATATCTTCCTTAGAACCTTTAGATATATTTTGTAACATAATAATTTTTGATAATTCTTCAAGTCCTTTTTCCTTTGCAATTGTTGCACGTGTTCTTTTTTTCTGTTTATATGGTCTATATATATCTTCAATTTCTGTAAGAGTATTAGAATTTAGAATTTCATTTTTTATTTGTTCTGTCAGTTTTCCTTGTTCATCAATTAATCTAGTTACTTCTTGTTTTCTAGTTTCTAAGTTTCTTAAATAACTTAATCTATCATTTAATTTTCTTAATATTTCATCATCTAAATTTCCTGTTATTTCTTTTCTATATCTTGCAATAAATGGTATTGTATTACCATCATCAATTAACTTTATTGTATTTTTTATCTTTGTTTTATTTATTCCTAATTCTAAACTTAAAGTATCAATTATTTTCTCCATTTTATTACCTCATTTAGATTATATATTAAAAATATATTTTTTTCAATTATATAGATATACTTTTATATATTATTTATTTAAAAAATATATTATATACATTAGTTTTCTTTATTAATTATATAATAAAGGCATATAGAAACAATTAATTATTCTATATGCTATCTTTATCTTTATACAAACTCTTTTTTCAATTCATACATTATATTCTTATACATTAATAATTCATTTTCACTTATAGATACCTCTTCTGCATTTGCTAATGTTGCATTTACAAATACATTTTTGCTTTTTACTAGATTTATAAACTTATATGCTTTCTTTGGATCTTTTGTGTATATTACTACTGCATAGCTTATTTTTTTATTTAATCTATCTATTACTTCATCTATATTTCCATTTATAAATTCTACTTCTTTTTCTTCTAATTTTAACTCTTCATATTCTCTCATAGCTTCTTTTCTTAAATCAATATCTTCTATATATACATACTTTTTATTATCTTCTTCTTTGACTCTTTCATTTTTACTATCATATGTACATATTACTTTATCACATTTTTCATAGTCACATTCTTCATACGGTAGTATTTGTATTAGTTCTTCTTTCATATCAAACTTTTTATATGCTTCATTTATTATTAATGCTATTAAATGTTTATCATCTTTTTCTTCATATTCTATATCTGATATTATTACAGCATTTCTTGTCTTTACTGCTTCTATCATATATTTTACACATTCTAATAAATCATAACTCTCTACTGCTACTACACCTATTGATACCTTATATTTTCCCTTTATAAATCCATCTTCTCTTTTAGTTATTTGGGTTTGTGCTTTATATTCTATTTCGTCTTCTATTTCTTTATCTATTACATTTTTTAATTCATCATATGTATATTTTCTTTTGTATATTTTCATCAATTTTTCTATTTCTTCTCTATTTGCCTCTATTCTTTGTTTTATATATTCTAACATATCTTCAGTTAAATTATATCTATCATTTAGATTATATTCTTTATATGCTTTTTTGGCAATTTCATATTCTTTTTCCATCATATTATCTTGCTTCACCTCCTATATTTTTATTTGATATTATTACTTTTTCTCTTTCTTTTTCTTTCAACTTTTCTAATACTTTCCTTATTTTTTCTAGTTCTTCTCTTAATTTTTCAACATTAGGTTTTACTATCATATTATTCATATCTATATCACTGTCTTCAAACTTATCATTTTTATCTTCTATTATTTCTACTAATCCTTTTTCTTTTGCCCTTTGTATATTTATATACGATGTATCCCTTGTTGCTTCAAATCTTACTGTCTTTTCTTTTTCTCCCATTTCTAACATCTTCTCATATACTTTCTCTGCCATCTCAAATGTTGTTATCTTCATATCTGTTGTGATATTTTCATTTCTTTGTGAATTTACTCCTCCTACCATTGCTAAGTCTGCTATATAGTATTCATCTTCCCTTTCTTCTCCTATCATATACCAGCCTTCATCTTTACTCATTACTACTTCTACATTATCTTTATCCATATCATATATTTCTGCTATATCTGTTTCTGATTTACTTTCTTGCAATATTTGTTGTTCTTCTCTATATACTGTCCTTTCTACTTTTTTTATCTTCTCTACATCTGATGGCTTTATTTCTCTTCCTTTATATTCTACTACTTCACTTACATTTTTATATTCTATTTCTATATCATTTCCTTTTTCTTCTTCTCTTGGAGCATTTTCTCTGCTTGTTTCTATTTCTTCTCTTTTTTTCTCTGGCATCTTGGCTAACAATACTTGCGTATCTTTTGAATCTATCCATGGCTTTGTTCCATTATATTCTTTTTCTGCTTCTTCTGGTAATACTATTGTTGTTTCTTTTAATTCTCCACTTTTATACTTTTCTTCTAACATATCTAAGTCATTATACATATTTAGTCCACAGCTTACTTCTTTTAATACTACTTCATCATATACTCTTCTTGTTATTTTTCCTTCTTTTAATAATTTATCCATTACCTTTTCATCTGTTTTTATTGCTTGTTCTCCTGCTTCTTTATATATTCCTAATATTTCCTCTTGTTCTTTAGCATTTAAATTATCTTTTACTGTTTTTGTTATTTCTATATTATCAAAACATAATCTTCCTTTATTTCTCCATGTCCATGATTGTCCTATTATTCCTTTTACCTTTCCTTTTTCATCTAACTGTTCTACTACAAATATACCTCCATTTTTTTCAGTTGAGCCATGTATCATTGATCCTTTCCCTACATCTCCAAATCTCTGACAACATGTTGTTATATTTCCTGCATATAGATTTAATTCATCATCTGCTCTTAACATTCTTCCTCTATATTTCTTTTTTTCTACTGCTACTTGTGGTATATTACTTTCTTCTCTTTTTTTCGTTTTTTCCCATACTTCTTGTGCTTCGTCAAACTCTTTTTGTGTTAATCCTGATTTTGCTGCAATATCTGCTAGTCTTTCATTTCCTGGTTTTACTTTTTCAAATTTCATATCTGCCATTACTCTTAGTATTGTATCTAGATCTAAATTACCCTGTCTATATATATTTACTGTTTCTGGACTTGTTATTATATAATCAAATTTATTATGTATCTGTGAAAGTTGTGAATATACATCCGGTCTTCTTAATATTTCTTCTTTATGTTTTTTGTAATATTCTCTAAACTCTTCTGAGTATGGTTTTGATATACTAGAGAACATCATCTCTATTTGGTTATATGTTAGTACCCCTGGTACTTGATGTTTTGATAATAGTCTATATGCTTCTTTTTCATCTACTCCTTCTTTTAGACCTATTTTGTATTCTGATTCTAATTTTATTCCTAGCCTTTTTTCTAAGCTTTCATATTCTTCTTTGCTTAATCTTTCTGGTACTCCCTGTAATTTCCTTATCCATCCTTGTCCTATTGATTCTTTTGTTTGTCTTACTACTTCTACTAATGACTCTGATAATGTATCTTTCTCTTTTCCTCTTAGTATTTCTTTTGTTACATTTTCTATTTTTTCTGCTTGATTTGTTATATGTGGTGAGTAAAAATTTAATCCATTTTCTCTTTTTCTATTTAGTTCTTCTCTTAAACTATTTAATAATTCTTCTTCATTTAAAATACCTTCATTTCTAAGTAAATTTTTTCTTATTTGACTTTCTATTATTCTTCTTACTGGCCTTCTTTCTTCTGTTATTCCTTCTTCTATTTTTCTTTCTATTGTTCCTGATACCTTTTCTAATCTTTCATCTATTAGATCATTTAATATGTTATTTTTTCTACCGTTTAACTTCTTTATTACATTTTCATCTAATTCTAAACCTGCTCCTTCTATTGCATTTTTTATTAATTTATCTAAAGTTATATTATTATTTGTATCTTCTAATTGTTTATTTATATTCTTAAATACATCAAATTTTACATTTTTCCCTTTTTGTTCATATGTACTTAAATCTAATGATCTAAATATTTCTATTACTGCTTCTACATTTCCTTTTAATCTATATGCTCTATCAAATAATTTATTAAATTCTTCGTCATATTCTAATTGATACTCTCTTACTTCATTATCTGTTAAATTTGGTACTTCTACTAGTTTTTCTAATTCATCTATTCCTATTGATTTTATTATTTTATGATAAAAGATATCTAAATATCTTTTTTTAAAAATATCATCATCATTTTCATTTATATAGCTTGCTTTTTCTTTTATTTTCTTTATTCTTTCTATATCTTCAAACATGTATTCCATTATTTCTGGAAGTTCTATGTTATTTCCTTTAATATCTATATAGCTGTTTATATCATTATCTAAAGCTTCTATACACATTTCTAGATGTGATTTTTGTACTTCTTCTGATACATATTGAAGAGTATAAGGCCTTTTCTTTACTGCTTCAATACAAATCTCTGGATGTGATTTTTGTACTTCTTCTGGTACATACTCAAGAGTATAAGGATCTATATTTACCGCCTCGATACAAATCTCTGGATGTTCTATTTGTACTTCTTCTGATACATGTGCAAGAGCATAAGGAGCTTGCTTTACTGCTTCTACACATATCTCTGGATGTTCTATTTGTACTTCTTCTGATACATCTTCAAGAGTAGCAGGCCTTTTTTTTACTGCCTCTATACAAATCTCTGGGTGTAATTTTTTTACTTCTTCTGGTACAAATCTAAAAGCATAATAATCTATTTTTATTGCCTCTATACATATTTCTGGATGTAAATTTTGTACTTTTTCTGGTACATCTTCAAGAGCAAAAGTGTTTTCCTTTACTACCTCAATATAAATCTCTGGATGTGATTTTTGTACTTCTTCTGGTAGATGTCTAAGAACATAAGAATTTTTCTTTCCCGCCTCGATACAAATCTTTGGATGTGATTTTTGTACTTCTTCTGGTACATCTTTAATAGTATAAGGCTCTTGCTTTACTGCCTCTATACATATTTCTGGATGTAAATTTTGTACTTCTTCTGGCACATATTTAAGAGCATAAGGATCTATTTTTACTGCCTCAATACATATCTCTGGATGTGACTTTTTTACTTCTTCTGGCACATATTCAAGAGCATAAGATTTTTTCTTTACTGCCTCGATACATATCTCTGGATGTAAATTTTGCACTTCTTCTGATACATATTCAAGAGCATCAGGTCTTTGCTTTACTGCCTCGATACAAATCTCTGGATGTGATTTTTGTACTTCTTCTGGTACAAATTTAAAAGCATAATAATCTATTTTTATTGCTTCTATACATATCTCTGGATGTGATTTTTGTACTTCTTCTGGTACAAATCTAAAAGCATAAAAATTTATTTTTACTGCCTCGATACATATCTCTGGATGTGATTTTTGTGCTTCTTCTGGTACATCTTCAAGAGTAAAAGGATTTCGTCTTACCATCTCTATATATCTTTCTATTTCTTCTTCCATATATCCCCCTTATTATTACTTTATTTATAACTATACTTTTATAATATTATAAAAATATTTAATAGTCAATACTTTTATAAATTAAGTATTTCTTAATATTCTATTTCATCTTTTAATTTGTATATCATAATTATATTAGGTATAGCCATAATAGCATTTGCAATTGAAGAGATACTCCAAACTAATTTTATTGTTAATATTGAGCCAATATATGCACATAAAAGAAATATTATTTTATATATTTTTTCTGACTTTTTATTTTTTAATAAAAATTTTATAGCTACACTCCCATAAAAACCTGCACATGGTATAGTAGAAATGGCAAATATTGTTATTATTACAATATATATAATTTTTCCATACGGTAATAATTCAAATACACTCTGTGCAAGTACACTTGGATTATCCGTTATATTATACATACCAGTAGATACAAACATTATTCCTGTAATAGTACATAAAAGTACTGTATCAATAAATACACTTGTAGATGATATTATCGTTTGTTTTTTTATATTTTTTTCTTTGACAGTGCAATCAAATATTGGAGAGGTTCCTATGCCTGCTTCATTCGTAAAAAGTCCTTTTGATAGTCCTGTACTCATAGCACGTAATGCTACACTTGATAAAATCCCACCACTACAAGCTCTAAAATTAAATGCTTCTTTTATAATTAATTTAATACTTGGAATTAAATTGTTTTTATATATGTATATTAAAACTATACATGATACTAAGTATACTATAGTTGCAAAAGGAATAAGAATGCTACTTATATTTGATATTCTTCTTTCATTTCCAAACAATACGTATGCACAAGGTATTACTATTAAAAATGCTATTATATATATATTAACATTATAGTTTTGAATTATACAACTAGATATAGCATTCGATTGTATCATAGCACCCATACCAAGAGTACTTGCTATAAGTAAAAAACTAAAAATTATAGCTAAAAAATTATTTTTTAATCTATATTTTAATACATACATTGCTCCACCAATATTTCCTGATTTACTTTTTTTTCTAAATTTTAATGCTATATATGTTTCAGCATATTTAGTTGCAATGGCAAAAATACCAGATACAAATATCCAAAAAATACTTCCTACTCCACCAATAATAATAGCAGTTGCAACTCCTATTATATTACCTGTTCCTAATGTTGATGCTAATACTGCCATTAATGATTTAAAAGAGCTTATTCCTTCTTTACTATTACCTTTGTCACTTGTTATCATATATTTTAAACCTTTTAGAGTATGCCTTTGTGGAAATTTTAACTTTAGAGTTAAGTAAATATGGGTTCCCATTAAAAATATTACTAAAGGAATTCCACATATTATATTTTCTAAATTATAAATTATTTCTTTCAAACATATCACCATTTATATAATTATATGCTTTATTTAATATATTTATTTGTACGTACCAAAAATACTTACTTTGCATTTAATATAATATACAAGTTATATGAAAGGAGTGTATAAACTTTGATTGAAATTTTTACAGCAATACTTTTTAGTATAGCTGCTAATATAGATAATTTACCTATAGGTATCTCTTATGGTATAAAAAAAATCCATATTTCATTTTTTAAAAATATATTTATATCACTTGCAACTGCTATTTGTACTTTTATAGCTATGTATATTAGTAAATGCTTCAATAATATAATTAATCCTAGTTTTGTTAGCATTATTGGGTCAAGCATTCTAATGCTTATTGGATTTTACTCTATTTTTAGTACAATAATAAAAAAAAGGGAGGATAGTAATATTGATTCTAATAATGATACTAATTATAGCACTTATAGTACTAATGAAATATTTGATAAAAATTTTGTTAATAGTAGATGTTATTTAAGTTTCTATGAAACATTTTTTATAATTATTGCACTAGTTTTAAATAACATTGCAACTGGTATACTTGCTGGTGCTACAGGTGTAAATATAATATGTACATTTATTTCTTCATTTATATTTAGCTTTATATTTCTGTATTTAGGAAATAAACTTGGAAAAAAAATATATAATGATACAATTGAAAAAAAATCAATATTTATATCATCAATCTTCCTTATAATATTAGGATTTATAGAACTTATCTTTTAAATATGCTATTTTTTGTTGAATTTTTAATAATATTAATATATAATACTTTAAGTTGGTGATTATAATGTTACAAAAAGTAATTGGTAAAATGAGAAAAGCAATAGAAGATTATGATATGATTGAAGATGGCGATAAAATAGCAGTTGGGCTTTCTGGTGGTAAGGATAGTATAACTTTATTACATGCATTAAATAATTTAAAAAAATATTATACTAAAAAATTTGATATAATTGCTATAACTATTCATCCAGGTTCCGATAATTTTAATACTGATAAACTAAAATCAATGTGCGATAAACTTGGTATTGAATATATTGTATATATGTCAAATATATTTGATGTTGTATTTAATATTAGAAAAGAAAAAAGTCCATGTTCACTATGTGCAAATATGCGTAGAGGTATGTTAAATAGTATTGCAATTGAAAATGGATGTACTAAAATTGCACTAGGACATCACATGGATGATGTAATTGAAACTGCAATAATGAATTTATTTTTAAACGGTAATTTTAATACCTTTTCACCTGTTACATATCTTAGTAGAAGTGATTTAAAAACTATTAGACCACTTATATATGTATCCGAAAAAGAAATTCGTGCTGCAACAAGAGAAAATAATTTTCCTGTACTTTCTAAGACTTGTCCAAAAGATGGATTTACAAAAAGAGAATATATTAAGAATTTATTAGTTGATACACAAAAAGATATTCATGATATAAAAAGGAATATTTTTGGTGCAGTCAAAAGATCAAATATTAAAGGATGGAATAAAAATGTGTAAAAATTTTATTTTATATAATTTGTTTTTATCAGATTTTAATTTATCAGAAAAGCTATTTTTAAATAATTAATAGTTTTTTTCATACAAAAATGAGTGAAAATTTTTCACTCATTTTTCGTAGGGAATTACAGTACTACTTCCAAATTAAAACCCGTGTTTTCCCATCTCCAGAAGGTAAAACTACAGAAATAAATTTGCTTTTTCTTGCAAAGACAAGTTTTGAGTTTTCTTGTTTCCTAATATACTCTTCAATCCCATAAAATCCACTGTTAATCTGTAGGATTACTTCTGCCACTGGATACTGGACCGTAATAACAGTCCTAAATAATTTCTCGGCAATCGGATCGGCTAAAAGTTCATCTAAGAAGTCATTTTCTTGTTCTTTATCATCTAAATATACCTGATCTTCAATCAAGCTTATAAGTCCTGGTAAATTAGGGCTTATTTCTCCCTCTTTACCCTTTAAAATTTCTGACAAATTAATTTTTGTTTCTGATGTCATTAATAACTCCTCCTTGCGCAT
Source organism: uncultured Clostridia bacterium (assembly GCA_947626975.1). GTDB lineage: Bacteria > Bacillota > Clostridia > TANB77 > CAG-465 > CAG-465. Next base: position 7,302 of record CANQUF010000038.1, on the reverse strand, counting down.
TAGCGCTTAAATTTTTATTTTTTATACAAAAATTATATAGCACTTTACATAAAATGTCAATACTTTTTTATATAATTTATAATTTTATTAAATCAAACCCTGTATAATCGCATCCAACCATTACATATTCTATACCATCTATAATTCCTTCTTTTACCATACTATGCCCAAATCCATGTAAATGACCATATATACATTTTTTTACATGGTATTCATTCATTATATTAATAAAATTGCCAGTAAAAGGAGGAAAATGAATTGCAACTAATATATCTTTATTAATTCCTTTATCTATATATCTCTGTTGTATTTTTTTCCCTTCTTCTAAAGAAAGTTTTAATCTTCCCTCTTCTCTTGCTAAAATTTTTTTATCCAATTCTTTATTACTATTTTCAGTACTTCCCCATCCTCTAGTACCACATATAATATATTCCTCGGTATCAAAAGAATTATTATGAAGTACATCTATAGTATTAAAATTATTAGATTTCAAAAAATTTTTTACCTTAGTTCTTGTTGAAAAATAATAATCATGATTTCCTCTTAAAAAAATTTTCTTTCCTTTTAAATTATTAATATATTCAAAATCTTTCCTTGCCTCTTTAAAAGTCATTCCCCAAGATATGTCACCAGGTATAATTACAATATCATTGTCTTTTACTTTTTTATTCCAATTTTCCTTAATTTTTTCTTCATATTTATCCCAAATTTTTCCAAAAATATTCATAGGTTTATCTGTTCCGAAAGATAAATGTAAGTCAGATATACCATACGTTGCCATAATTTCACCTTCTTAGATTTATATATATTAATCTCCTACTTTTAAGTTTGCAATAGCATTTAAATCAAGCTTATCTTTAATATTATAGTACTTGCCAGAAATATAATTATAATATGCTGCACATCCTATCATAGCTGCATTATCTGTACAATATTTTAAATCTGGAATATATGCTTTATATCCATTTTTATTAGCTTCTTCCATTAATTTTTTTCTTAATACTCTATTTGCTGATACGCCACCTGCAAGTACAACTTTAGATATGTTATTTTCTTTCATTACTCTTATAGTTGTAGATACTAGCTCTTCGCATACAGTATTTTCAAAAGAGGCTGCAAGATCTTCTTTTATAAGTTTTTCTCCTTCTTTATGAGCTAAATTAATAACTGCTGTTTTTATTCCACTAAAACTAAAATCATAATTTTCAAATTTAGTCTTTGGTAATTTATATTTAGTGGCATCGCCACATTCTGCTAATTTAGAAACTTGAGGGCCACCAGGATATGGAAGTCCTAATACTCTTGCAACTTTATCAAAAGCTTCTCCTACTGCATCATCTCTAGTTTTACCTAACACCTCAAATGAAGTATAATCATTTACTTTTATAATATGCGAATGCCCACCTGATACCACAAGAGCTAAAAAAGGTGGTTCTAAATCTAGATAAGTAATATAATTTGCAGCAATATGTCCTTCAATATGATTAGTAGGTACAATAGGAATATTTAAAGCATAAGCCAAAGATTTTGCATATGAAACTCCTACTAATAATGCTCCAACTAAACCAGGTCCATACGTTACACCAATATAATCTAAATCATCTAACGAAATTTTTGCTTCGTTTAGTGCTTTATCTACAACATAAGAGATATTCAAAATATGTTCTCTAGATGCAATTTCAGGTACAACTCCACCATATTGCTTATGAATATCTATTTGTGTTGAAACCACATTTGAAAGTATATTTCTTCCATCTTCAATTATAGCTACTGCAGTTTCATCACAACTAGTTTCTATATTTAAGGATATCATCTATTTTCTCCTTCCTATATTTTGACACATTACAAATTCAAGAACAATAAAAGTACATAATTTATTGCATTTACTACAGGTGATATTATCATATTTCCTAGACCTGTTACAAATAATATAAGTATTATGATAAAAGAATATTGTTCAAACTGATACATCTTTTGTCTTAACTTAGGTGATAAGAAATAAAATAGTACCCTTGAGCCGTCAAATGGTGGTATAGGTATCATATTAAATATAGCAAATACAACATTAAACTCTATAGAAAGTATAAACATATTTAATAATATTGTACTTAATGTACTTTGTAAAGTTAGTGCTACAACTCCCGTAATCATTAATATTTTAAGTATTATTGTAAATATAATTGCCATAATTATATTAGAAAGTGGACCTGCAAGCGCAGTAATAGCACTACCTTTTGCTCTATTTTTAAAATTACTATCATCTATCATTACAGGTTTACCCCATCCAAATCCAAATAAAGCTATACATATAAATCCAAATATATCAATATGTTTAATAGGATTTAGTGTAAGTCTTCCTAACGCTTTTTGTGATTTATCTCCTAATTTGTATGCAGTATATGCATGTGCAAATTCATGTATTGAAAGACAAAATAGTAGTACTGGTAATGTATATAAAAAGGATATAAGTCCTTGTCTTGTAAATATATCAAACACGTTATCATCTCCTAATAATTTACGTATATTATAACATTTATATTAAAATAAGTAAATATATAAATTTTAAAACTTTTTATAGAATAAAATGGAATATAACTTTATAAATCATATTCCATTTTACTATATATTTATATTCCTTTTTGTAATTTTGAATACTTTACTAAATCAACAAATAATGGATGTGGTCTATTTGGTCTAGATTTTAATTCAGGATGAAATTGTGCTCCAACTCTCCACATATTATCTTTTAATTCTACCATTTCAACTAATTTTTTATCAGGTGATGTTCCAGCTATAATAAGTCCATTTTTTATTGCAATATCTCTATAATTATTATTAAATTCATATCTATGTCTATGTCTTTCATAAATTAAACTTTCATTATATGCTTCAAAAGAGTGTGTATTTGCATCTAAAGTACATGGATATTTTCCAAGACGCATTGTTCCACCTTTATCTTCAATATTTACTTGATCTTCCATTATATTTATAACAGGATTTTTGGTATCTTTATTAAATTCTAAACTATTAGCATCTTTAAGTCCTACAACATTTCTCATAAATTCTACTACCATTAATTGCATTCCAAGGCAAATTCCAAGTGTAGGTATATCTTTTTCTCTTGTATACTTAAGTGCTTTTATCATACCTTCTATTCCTCTATTTCCAAATCCTCCTGGTACTATTAATCCATTTATACCGTCTAAAACTTTATCTACGCTTTTCTTTTCAAGTTCCTCTGAATCTACCCAACGAATATTAACATTTACTTTATTTATTACTTCACTATGATGTAAAGCTTCATATATAGATATATATGCATCTTTTAATGAAACGTATTTTCCAACTATTGCAATATCTACACTATCTTTTATTCCACTATCCTTTTTACATAATTTATTCCAATCTAATAGATCATTTTTACTTTCCTTCAAGTTAAATCTTTTCATGATTATACCTGCTACATTTTGATTTTCAAACATTATAGGCACATCATATATAGAGTCTGCATCTAAATTTTCAATTACATTTTCTGGGTTTATATTACAAAAAAGTGATATTTTTCGTTTTATTTCATCACCAAGTGGGTAACTTGTCCTTGTTACTATTATATCTGGTACTATTCCCATACTCATAAGTTCTCTACAACTATGCTGAGTTGGTTTAGTTTTTAACTCCTCAGATTTTGGTAAAAAAGGAATTAAAGTAACATGTACAAATAAAACATTATCAGCTCCTTTTTCAGCTTTTATTTGCCTTATAGTTTCTATAAAAGGTTGTGATTCTATATCTCCTACCGTACCACCTATTTCTGTTATTACTACTTCACTTCCAGATACCTCTCCTACTTTATATATGTTATCTTTTATCTCATTTGTTATATGAGGAATTACTTGAATTGTTTTTCCAAGATACTCACCTTTTCTTTCTTTATTTAATACCTGAAGATATATCCTACCTGTAGTAATATTACTATATCTATTTAGATTTTCGTCAATAAATCTTTCATAATGTCCTAAATCTAAATCACATTCAAGCCCATCATCAGTAACAAAAACTTCTCCATGTTGACAAGGATTCATAGTTCCAGGATCAACATTTAAATATGGATCCAACTTTTGAATTGTTACACTAACCCCTCTTGATTTTAAAATTCTTCCAATAGAAGCTGCTGTTATTCCTTTTCCAAGTCCAGACACAACTCCACCTGTTACAAAAATATATTTAGTAGACATACTTTCACACTCCTTAAATTATTACAAAAATAATATACTTACATTATATTATACAAAAATATAATATTCAATATATATTTTTTTACTTTTTTTTAGATTACATTTATATGTAAATTTAATTTTACTATTTTATTAATTTTAAAGATAAATTTAATGAAAAATGTTATCAAAATTGACAAATAAATCTTTTTCTAAATTATATATACTAATAAATATGAGGGGCTAGAAAACTAAATTTCTAGACACCCTCGTTATTTTTACGACAAAAAGATAGCAACATTTATAAATTTAAATGTTGCTAAAGATAAATTTTACCTCAAAGTAAGACTATTTTACCTTTTGGAACAAACAACTCGATCGGCATCAAAAGCTGCAAATAAGCATTCATCTATAATACTTTTTCTACTACTATTTTTATCTTCACCTCTTTTGACTTCTTTTAAGCCTTCATGTTTCTTATGCCCATTTTTACAATAGCCATCTTTCATTTTAAGTTTCATAGTCATTCTTCCTCCTTAAAAAATATTAATTTTTTATTATATAGTTAAAGTGCTAATTATTATATCATCATAATAGTAATATTGTCAATAGTTTATATTAAATTTTTATATTTTTATTTTACAGCAAAGTTTTTATCATTAATTAACAACTTTAAAAAAGTATTGTTTATTTACATTTTATATTTTTGTTATTTATAATTTTATAATTTCTAGTTATTTTTTTGGTATAAAAATTATTTTTAATAATATATTTGTAGTAAAGTATTTTACTTGGAGGTATAAAATGGAAAATTTAAGATTATATAAAGATATCTCTACTAGAACTAATGGAGATATATATATTGGTGTGGTAGGTCCAGTAAGAACGGGAAAATCTACTTTTATAAAAAATTTTATGGAGAAATTTGTTATTCCAAATATTGAAGATAGACATAAACAAGATAGAGCTGTTGACGAATTACCACAAAGCGCTGCTGGTAAAACTATAATGACAACTGAGCCTAAATTTGTTCCAAATGAATCCATAGAAATATCACTTGACAATAATATAAAAATGAAAACTAGATTAGTTGACTGTGTAGGATATTTAGTTGACTCAGCAGTGGGTCATATGGAAAATGATGAACCTAGAATGGTAAAAACTCCATGGTCTGATGTAGAAATGCCTTTTGCAAAAGCAGCAGAAATAGGAACAGAAAAGGTAATAAAAGATCACTCTACAATAGGATTAGTAGTAACTACAGATGGCAGTATAACTGATATTCCAAGAAATGACTATATTGATGCAGAAGATAGAGTTATTAAGGAATTAAAAGATATAAATAAGCCATTTGTCGTTTTATTAAATACTACTCATCCTTTAGATAGAAATACTAGAGAATTATCAAAAGAATTAAGTAATAAGCATAATGTACCTGTCATTCCAATGGATATAGCTAATATGAATGAAAAAGACTTAAATTTAGTATTTGAAAGAGTATTAGATGAATTTCCAATTACAGAAATAGGATTTAAACTACCAGGATGGTTTAGTATATTGGAAATATCACATTGGTTAAAACAAGATATAATAAATATTGTAAAAGATAGTTTTAACAAAGATTATTCTCTAAGAGAAATTAAAGAAGTAATAGATAAAATAGAAAGCGAAAATGATATATTTGAAAAAATAACAATTGATAATGCTAAAATGGAAGATGGAAGTATAAAAATAAGTATGAGTATAACGCCTGATATATTCTATAAAATTTTAAGTGAGATATCTAATTTTGATATTAATTCTGATGGTGATATATTTAAGTTATTAAAAGAATTTTCTAAAACAAAACAAGAATATGATAAAATATCAATGGCTTTAGAAGAAGTTCGAATAAAAGGATATGGTATTGTTACTCCTCAAAAAGACGAACTTACTTTAGAAGAACCAGAAATAGTAAAACAAGGAAATAAATATGGTGTAAAATTAAAAGCAAGTGCACCTAGTATTCATATGATAAGAGCAGATATTGAAACAGAAGTATCCCCTATTGTTGGTAGTGAAAAACAATCAGAAGATTTAGTTAAATATTTATTATCAGAATTTGAAAATGATCCTAAAAAAATATGGGAATCAAATATTTTTGGAAAATCCTTACATGAACTTGTAAATGAAGGTCTTCATAATAAATTATACCGAATGCCAGACGAAGCTCAAATGAAAATACAAGAAACTTTACAAAGAATTATTAATGAAGGAAGTGGAGGTCTTATTTGCATAATATTATAATAGTAACCCACAATTAGTATAAATAAAGACATTGAATCTAAAAATTTCAATGTCTTTATTAAATACTAAAATTATTTAAATAAACTATTAAACACTATTGGAAATACATTAGTATTTGTTATAACAGATATTAATAAAATACAAAATATAGCAAAAATTATTATAAAAATAATTTTAAAAAATATATCTTTCATTGTATTTAATGAATATTTATAAAAAGGGACTTCAGAATCAACATTTTTATTTTTTTTATTAAAATTTGATAGGTTATTTAGCATTTCAGGAGAATAGTTATCAAAATTTACTGCATTTAAATATGTAGAAATTAAATTATTTCTTTTTTCTAGTTCTTTTTTTAATAACTCATTTTCTTCTTTATATATATTATTCATATGCATTAGTTGTTCTATTTTTTCATTAGTCTCTTCTAAAGAACTATCATATTTATCTCTTAATGATTCATTGGATAATACGTTATATGCTTCAGTTAATTCCTTAGTTATTTCTTCAGCTTTTAGCTTCTCATCTCCTTGAAAAAGATCAGGATGATTTTGCTTAATTTTAATTTTATATACTTTTTTTATTATATCATATGAAGCCTTAGGATTAACCTCGAGTATTTCATAATAATTTTTCATATTTATATAATCTCCTTAATATATATTTATATACTATCATTTCTATTATTTTATAACATATAATTTTTAAAGTCAATTTATTTTAATAAAGGGGCTGTAAAAAAAGTCCTATCAAAAATGAGTGAAAATTTTTTCACTCATTTTTGCATGAAAAAAGCTATCAA
>CANQUF010000037.1 GCA_947626975.1 uncultured Clostridia bacterium | reverse complement strand
CGCTAACAGTTCGCCACTATCAGGCACTGTATGAGACTTTCACTCACAAGTTGTTGCCCATGCTGGGCACACTATATGAATATCCCAGTTGAAATATAATCAACTGGGACTAAAGTAATTGTCTAGTCTGAATAGTAACATTAGAAATACTATATTTTTAATAAAAAAATAGTATTGAACTTTTTGAGTCCAGTACTATTTTATTTATGTTCTTAAATTATATTCGATTTTTTGAAATTAGATAATTATATTTTATTGCATGTCTTATTTCATCAGTCATTATTTCCATAATATTAGAATATTTTTCTTTATCTGGCATCATTGCCATAATTTTTCTATACTTTTCTATTGCTTCTAGCTCACCAAAAAGTGCTTTTTTTAAATTCATATAATACCTATTAATATTTTCTTCAACATTTGAACTTCTATTTTCTGTAAAATTTTTTCCTGTCATTTCTTTATAAATATTTCTTAAAATATTGCCATGCTTCTTTTCATCATCTATAATACTTTTTATTATTTCTCTATCTTCCTCATATGTAGCTTGTGATAATAATAATGAATAAAAGTCAGCATCACTTTTTTCATTATTTAAAGATAGTTTAATAAAATCTATAATTTCATCCAAATTATTATTAGTTCTGCTTTCTATAGGACTTGTTTTTATAGAATCATTATTATAGCGATAATTTATATTACTATATGTATTATATGCATAATCATTATATCCCAAATTATGTAGGTATTTAGTATACTCTAATGTATCCATTTATTTCACCTCCATAATATTATTTTATGTAGGTTCAATAATTTTGTTATAATTTTGATATAATTAACTATTTTTTAAAATCATATCCACATTTACTGCAAAAATTAGCATTAACCTTTTCAATTGTTCCACATTGAGGACATACAATCTCTTTAACAGTTTCTTCTTTTGAATCTTTACTATTTGCTTTCTTTTCTTCTTTTACTTTAATTGGTTTTTGTTTTTTTCCACAATTTGAGCAAAATACAGCCTCTTTAGCAATTATCTCTCCACATGTTTCACATTTTCTTAATCCTTTATTTAATAAAATTCTATTATTCATATCCTCTATTTCATTAAATAATTTTTCTATTTTTTTAGACTCTTTTGTAAATACTTTTCCTACATCTTCTCCATCTTTATATTGTTCATATATTGTTCTTCCAATGCCCCTATAAATATCATCTATTTTTTCTTTATTATTTGAAATAGACATTTTTAATTTAGTATCTTCTATCATTTTACCTGATTTATCTGCAACAGTATTATAAGTATCAGTTGCAACATCTCCAACCTTTTTTGATATTTCTGTTATTTTCTTTTTGAAATCCATGTTAATCACTCCTTACTATATATTATATACTATACCATGTATCAATTAATTATTCAATACTTTTATATTAATAAATAATTTCTTTTCTAATAATTTTTAATATAATTCTATAAAAGCACTTTTGTACTATTTCATTTATTTTAGCAATAATATATGTATAACTTTTTTATATTTTTAAATCATAATATTATATACTTTAATTTGAAAACGCAAAAAATAATTTTAAATAATAAAAGTTTCCCTTAAGAATAAGGTTCCTAAGAGAAATTTTTATTTACTAGCAACTTTTAGACAATTCTTATAAAATATAAAATACTATCAAATTTGCATATATATTAATACAATCTTAATAAAATTTAACATTATTCAAATTGTACAAAAAAGTTAATATATTACATCATGCATAAATTACTTTATTTTTTTACTTATCTATTTTAATCGACTTTTTAAAAGAAATAGCCTTAATACTCTTCACAACAATCATAAACATACATGTACCTAATATTATACCTAAAGTATCAATAAATACATCTCTTATTTCTCCGCTTCTACCTGGTATAAACAATTGGTGTATTTCATCAGTTATTGAATAAAGTAAGCCTATTATAACTGAAACTATATAGCTGTATTTTTCTAAAAATTTTTTATACTTTTTATTTTTACTAAAATATTGTATGTTTACTGTATAGTAATTAATTAAATTATATATTAATATTCCTCCAATAGTATACAGTATAAAATGTGCACATTTTCTTGTTATAAATTGTAAACTTTCTACTAAATTAGAAGATTCATTATACACATAATCAACACTAAAAGTTTTTAGTAATAATCTTATAGTACTTTTACTTGTTTCAGATGAATCTATACTATTTTGATTTGAAAATAAAAAAACTAAAAGCATCCAAAATATTACTAAAAATATATTAATAGTTAAAATTACTATTCTTTTATTATTTACTTTTCTCATATATACATTATATAATACATATTCTAATTTATCAATAATATAATCTATAACAATACTATAAACCTGGCATTCCTGTTCTATATTGTCCGACGGGTTTGCATTCCACCTATTCCGTTTATTCCCTCTCTAGTATTAGAAATTATATTTGCTAAGGGAACAAAATCATTGACAGGTGTATATGGCATACAGTAGTACCTTTTTTAGATGTATTATTTTCAACAAAAATACACCTATTTCAAAATTTCATCTATATTCATTTTTAATTTAAACTCTATATTATTACCATTAATATATGCTTTATCTAATA
>CANQUF010000036.1 GCA_947626975.1 uncultured Clostridia bacterium | reverse complement strand
ATAGTTTATGCTATAAATAAAATTAATATTATATTCATATAAAGGATTCTAATATCAAATTAAGTAATATCAACCCCTATTAAAAGAAAAAGTGATTATCTAAATTAAGTGTAAATTAAAAGGAATGAACCCTGCAGAATACAAAGTTCATTCCAAAATTTACTAGTATCTAATTAAAAAATGTTAAATTTTTTTGATCAGTACAAAACTATTACTAAATATCTTTTTTAGTTTATATAGCTCTTTGTACTTTTCCACTTTTTAAACATTTAGTGCATACATTAATTTTTTTAGTTGCACCATCTATATTAGCTTTTACTTTTTGAATGTTTGGTTTGAAAGTTCTATTAGTTCTTCTGTGTGAATGGCTTACTTGCATAGAATAAGTTACATCTTTATTACATATATCACATTTTGCCATGTTATCGTCCTCCTTTTTTGTTAAAATAACTAATTACTTGAATATTTTAACATAAAATTGCTCATTAATCAAGTATAACATAAAATATTTTATAAAAAAGTACTATTATTTGTATTATAGTGTTATAAAATTTAAAAAAATGCAATTATTAAGATAAGTATATTATATCTTAATAATTGTATTTTATATTATTTACTATTTATATCTTCAAAATTGTTCCAGTTGATTGATTAGAAAGAAATTTATTTGAATATTGTTCACCTCTTGGGAAACCACCACTTAATACAACTGTATCATTTTCTTTTAATAATTTTTTAGATTTTAATATTTCTATGCCTTTTTCAAGTAGTTTATCAAAATTTTTCTCATCATTTACAAGTACTGCTTCAACTCCAAATTCAATAGCCATTTGTCTATAAGTTTTTACATTTGGAGTAATTACATAAATAGGACAAGCTGGTCTAAAACTAGAAAGAATTGAAGGAGTTTCTCCATCTTCAGATACAGCAACTATTGCATTAGCATCAGAAAACATTGCAGAACAACAAACTGCAAAATTAGATTGTCTTTTAAAAGTAAGTCTATCAGTTAAATCTATATTAGTATCTGTTGTTGTAAGTTTTGAAAGATATCTCTTTTTAAACCTTTTCCAGTAAGATATTTCTTTTTCAGTAGCGCCATCAATTTTAGCCATTGTTTTAACAGCTTCTCTTGGATAGTCACCTTGAGCAGATTCACCAGATAACATAGTAGCAGAAGTTGAATCGTATACTGCATTTGCAACATCAGATACTTCAGCACGAGTTGGTCTTGGATTATGTTGCATAGATTCTAACATTTGAGTTGCAGTAATAACTGGTTTACCAGCATCCATTGTTTTTGATATCATCATTTTTTGAGCTGGTGGAACAGCCTCTTCTGGAATTTCAACTCCTAAATCGCCACGTGCAACCATAATACCATCAGTTACTTTTAAGATTTCTTCGAAATTATCTAAACCTTCTTGATTTTCTATTTTTGAAATTATTTTTATTGAAGTATTTCCTAAAGATTTTAAATAATTTTTTATATCTATTACATCTTGTGCTTTACGAATAAATGAAGCAGCAATAAAATCAAAATCATTTTCAACTGCAAATTTTAAATCTTCTTTATCTTTTTGAGTCATTGCACTTAATTTTAACTTAGCACCTGGAACATTAACTCCACGTCTTCCTTTAATAGTGCCTCCATTTTGTAAAGTACAAATAATATCAGTTCCATTAATCTCATTAATTAATAAATCTATTAATCCATCATCAATAAGTATATGTCCACCAACTTCAACATCGTTTGGAAGACCTGAATATGTAATACCTAAAATATTATCATCACCTAAAATATCTCTAGTTGTTAAAGTTATTTTACTACCTTTTGTAAAAGTATGTTTACCACCATCAGCAAAATCTGTTGTTCTTATTTCAGGTCCTTTAGTATCTAACATAAAAGCTACATTAGTTCCTAATTTTTCATTTAATGCTCTTAATGTTTTAACTTTTCCTAAATGTTCTTCATAATCGCCATGAGAAAAATTAAGTCTCATAATATTCATTCCTGATTTTATTAATTCTTCTAAAACTTCAGGTTTTTCACTTGCAGGACCAATTGTACAAACTACCTTTGTTTTTTTCATAAAATTCATCTCCTTAAATAAAAAATATAATAATATATTTAGCAATTAACTATATAAGTATACAAGTAATTAAAAAAAAAGTCAATAAAAATGTAGAAAAAAGTAAAAAAATGGAATTATATAATCACAGTTTAGTAAAAAAATATAATTAAAATATATAGTAAATCAATATAAATTTTTATAAAAATTTTATATTATTAATAAAATTTACAAAACTAAATAATACAAAATATTTATAATATAGATTTTAAAAGGATATACAAGAATATTTGAAATTATATTAAAAGTTAATAATAATGCTTTAAAACAATAAAAAATTTGAATATAAGTTTAGAGAAAATAAACTATTTATTAAGATTTATTTAAATTACTTTAAAATAGTTATATAAAGAATATGTTAATAAAAATAGGTAGACATGTTTAATATAAATTTAACAATCACTTTCAATAAATAGTTGAGTGGTGTAATAAGAAAGAAACATATTAGTATTATATTTTCACTTCGATTATTAATTTTTTAGTAACAAATTTTAATTATATTAAAATTATTTAAATAGTAAATTGGGGCTGTAAAAAAAGTCTAATAAAAAATTAGGTTTGTATCAAAAATATGATACAAATCTAATTTTTTTGTCTTATT
>CANQUF010000035.1 GCA_947626975.1 uncultured Clostridia bacterium | reverse complement strand
AAATTTGACACATTCTTTCCGTTGTGTCTGTAAGGTTAAGCTATTATTTTTTTTACTTCAACTGTCAAACTCGGGAAACCTTTTTCCTTAATTTTTTTCAATAATAATGTAGATCCAATAAGTACAGATAACATTACAACACCTAAAACAAAAGTCTGGAGATGTTTATCATTTATATTAGTATACGCAAAAATGACTGATGTTATAATTAAAAGTACAATTGATACTATAAATGATATTAATAAACTTATACTATACCTTTTAATTTTTTCCATAAAAACCTTCTTTCATAATTTACTTATTATATTTATATTATTTATACTAATTTTTATGAATACGATTATTTAATTAATAAAATATATATCTAAAAATATTGATTTTTAAGTATTTTTTTTATATAATTAAATTATGAGAATTATTTATGTCAAAAGAAATAATAAAAATTTTAAGTTAGCTGATTATATTTTAAAAGAGTTTCCATTACTTTCAAAATCCTTCTTATTTAAATCTTTAAGAAATAAAAATATAAGAGTAAATGATAAAAAAGTTACACAAAATATATATGTACATGAAAATGATAAGCTAGAAATATATATAACTGATGAAATATTATTTAATTTACCCAAAAAATTAAATTACGTATATACAGATAAAAATATAATTGTAGTATTTAAACCTCAAGGAATTTTATCAAACAATGAAGATAGTTCTAATATAATTAATGAACCCACACTAAATGATTTAGTAAAAAAAGATTATAATGATGCTATAATTTGTCATAGATTAGATAGAAATACAGCAGGATTATTAATGTTTGCTAGAAATATAGATGCTCTTAATGAAATAAAATCAGCTTCATTAAAGAACAAAATTTCAAAAGTGTACATAACATATGTATATAAAGCAAATTTTAAAAAGGATGAAGATGTACTTGAAAAATATATTAAAACAGATAAAACTAATAGTTTTTCAAAAATATATGACACAAAAATTCCAAATAGTAAAAAAATATATACTAAATATAAAGTAATTTATAAAAACATAGAAAAGGATTACGCAATATTAAAAGTTATAATACATAATGGTAAAACACATCAAATTAGAGCACAACTTGCAAATATTTCTCATCCTATAATAGGTGATTCTAAATATGGAATAAATAGTGTAAATAAAAAATTTAAAAAGTATAAACAATTACTATTTTCTTGTGGATATATTTTCGATTTTGACTTTAATTCCAATCTTTATTATTTAAATAATATTAGCATAAATATAGATGAAAAATTCTATAAAGAATATATAGGAAGTGAATTTTATGAAAATAGCTCAAAAGTATGAACTAAAAATAGATAAAATAGAAGACAGAAAAATATCTTTTTCTACTATTGTTTTTATTTTTATACTTTGTGCTTTCTTAGGATGGTGCTTTGAAGAAGTATATTGTTATATAAATTTTAATAAATGGGTAAATAGAGGAATGTTATTTGGTCCTTTATGTAGCATTTATGGATATGGTGCTTTAATATTATATCTTTTATTTTATAATATTAAAGCTACTAAAAAGAATATGCCCTACATATTTATAACCGCTGCAAGTGTTTTAGGAAGTTTTGAATTATTAAGTGGATTATTCTTAAAATATGTACTTAATATGGAAATGTGGAATTATGACGGACAGTTTTTAGAAATATTAAATTATACTACTGTACCTATTTTAATAGGTTGGGGAATATTAGGTACTATATACGTATATCTTATACAACCTTTATTATTTAAAATCACAAATAATTTATTTAAAAATGCGTCAAAACATATTGCTATTATTTTATTATGTTTATATATGATAGATTTAATACTTTCATACTTAAATATATATTTAAATCCTCAAGTATTATATAATTTAGTTCATCCTGCATAATGAAAATAAGGTTAGAAAAACTCTAACCTTTTTTGCATTCTTTTTTATTTTTATATCTATATTGCTAAATTAATACTAGAAGAGATTATTTCTGACATTTTAATAATTAATTCATCGACCTCTTTTGGTGTTACAATATAATTTTCTGTGTCAAGAACATTTGCAATCATAGTATATCGTGTATTGTTTTTTAGTAACTCTAAAGTTTCTGATTTCTTTTGTGCTTCTAAACTATTAGAAAATTCTTTTATATTATTTTTTTCATTTTCTATCATTTTATCTATTGCTTCATTTGTTATTGTCGCCATATCAACAACAGTTGGAACTCCTATAGCTATTACTGGAACATTTAAAGTTTCTTTATTTATTCCTTCCCTCTTATTTTTTACACCTGCCCCTGGTGTTATCCCAGTATTACTTAATTGTATTGTTGTACCAACTCTATGAATACTTCCAGATGCTAAACTATCAATTACTACTAACATATCAGGATTTATTTTTTTAACTATTGAACTTATAATCTCTGATGTTTCTATTCCAGTTGTTCCTAATACTCCAGGCGATATAGCACTAACTTCTCTTGTATTAGGCTCTACAAATTCTTTAGCAAAATTAATCATATGCCTTGTTATTTCAATATTCTTTATTACTTTTGGTCCAAGTGCATCCGGTGTTACATATTCATTTCCCAAACCTACTACAAGAATAGATTTTTTCTTGTCATTTCCTATTAATTCTGATATTTCTTGTGATAATTTATCTACGATCTTTTTTTGTTTTTCTTCATCAATATATTTTATATCTTGAATCTCCATAGTAACATATTTTCCAATGTCTTTTGAAACTGCTTTTTTTCCATTTTCATTTAGTACATTAACTGTTGTAATAATTATTTCATCATCTACTTTAGATACAACCTCTACGCCATCTACTTCACTTAAATTGTGCACTTTTTTGTATGTATCAACACGTTCATCAGCCATATCTGTTCTAAAATTTAGATAACTTTCATTCATGAAAACACCTCTTTTCTATTTATTATGCATTAAAATTTTTATTTAATACATTACATATGTATTTTTACATAAAAATAAATAAAAGATAGATTAAATAATTAAATGTTATCTAATCTATCTTTTAATAAGGTTATTTTTTAATGTAATCTAAAATTTCCTGAGTATCTTTTATACCATAAAAATTTAATAATCTCTTTTGCCTATTACTTAACACAATATTATCTTTTAATTCAATGCCTTTTAATAATTTTATTATAGACAAATATTTATTTTCTTTTATACAACTAATATAATATTTAACAAAATAATCGCT
The DNA here is from genome assembly GCA_947626975.1 of uncultured Clostridia bacterium. Taxonomy (GTDB): domain Bacteria; phylum Bacillota; class Clostridia; order TANB77; family CAG-465; genus CAG-465. The sequence continues at coordinate 626 of CANQUF010000035.1, read as the reverse complement.
AAAATATTTATTCATTAATAATATATCATTATCAGAAATAATTTTATCACTACCTAAAACAATATTAGTTAATAATATTATTATATTTAACTTTTTTAATTTTATAAAACTTTTTCTTTCTATACTATTAATAATATTTTCATTAATTTCATATAAAGGTTCAATAGTAAAATCATCATGTAAATCAAAAACAAAAGACATAATCTCTCTTTCATCATCATTTAAAGTTTTTATACTTTCCTTTTTTATAAGTCTAACACCTTTCCAAAAGTCTTTAACAAAGTCAACATCCAAAATTGGAATTACTACTTTATGCCCTAATACTTTGTTAAGAAAAATCCGATCAACCTCATAATTTGAATTATCCATAATACATTCCTCCATATTAATATTAGATTTAATAATTTAATTATATTATATGTTTATTATTATATATCAAAAAATATTAAAACTCAATATATTTTATGTAAAATTTATAAAGATTTTACTTTATCCGTTACTATTCAGACTACCTTGATCAGAAAATGCAAAATTAATTAAAATTTAATTTGTATTATACATAATATTGAATTTGTAATACAATTTTAAAATATTATATTTAATTTAGAAATATAGTAATATTAAGG
>CANQUF010000034.1 GCA_947626975.1 uncultured Clostridia bacterium | reverse complement strand
GACAACATTTAAAAAACGAGCAAAGCTTTATGGGAGTAGCTTTTGCTCGTTTTAACTGTCAAAGTCAAGATATAAAAGGAAATTTTTCAAGTTTTTTTTTGAATTTTTATTGGTTGTATGACATTTTTAGAGAGTAAATTAAAAATTATAATTTCTTGACACTTATTTTTTTTTGTAATATAATTTGAATAAACAAGATTTAAAGGAATGATAAAGATGAAGATAATAGTAGGTTTAGGAAATCCTGGAAGTGAATATGAAAATACAAGACATAATATAGGATTTATGTTTTTAGATTTTTTAGCAAATAGACATTCTTTTTCTATAAATAAAAAGTTTAAAAGTAGTATAATTGGTGAAACCATTCTAGGAAATAATAAAATTGTTTTTGCAAAACCACAAACATATATGAATTTAAGTGGAAAAGCTGTAGTTGAATTAAAAAATTGGTATAAAGTTGATGATAAAGATATATTAATTGTTTATGATGATATGGATATACAGTTTGGTGATACAAGATTTAAAGAAAAAGGTAGTGGTGGAACTCATAATGGTATGAAAAACATTATACAAATGTTATCTTCTAATGATGTACCTAGATTAAAAATTGGTACAGGTGGTATAAAACCTGATACTCAAGATACAATTACATTTGTTTTATCTAAATTTACAAAAGATGAAATGAATAAAATAGAAGAAATTTTTTATAATGCAGAAGAGAAAATAAAAATTTTTCTTGACATTTAGTAAAATAAATGTTAAAATATATATGTATTCCGCGCAGAAGAGGTTTAAAAGTTAAAAACTACCTTTATGGCGAGAAAAAGATAGAATTAAGGAGGAATAGTAATGTACGCAATAGTTGAAATTAGTGGTAAACAGTATAAAGTACAAGAAGGTGATATCGTTTTTGTTGATAGACTAGAAGAAATTGAAGAAGGAAAAGAAGTAACTTTTGATAAAGTATTATTCATATCTAAAAACGATAAAATAACTATAGGAGAAGATACAATAAAGGGTGCTAAAGTTAAAGCTACAGTTATTGGTCATGGTAAATCAAAGAAAATACTAGTTTATAAATATAAGGCTAAGAAAAATGAAAGAAAAATGAGAGGACATAGACAACCATATACTAAGTTACAAATAGAAAAAATTTCAGTAACAGCTCCAAGAACAAAAAAAGAAGAAGCTGCAAGTACTGAAGAAAAAGCTTAATTTATTATTAAATAAAAAATTGAATCATAAAGGAGTGAGTTTAAGTGGCACATAAAAAAGGTATGGGTTCTACTAAAAATGGTAGAGATAGTGAGTCAAAAAGACTTGGTGCAAAAAGAGCTGATGGACAATTTGTTTTAGCAGGAAACATAATATATAGACAAAGAGGAACAAAAATCCACCCAGGAAATAATGTTGGAATGGGAAAAGATTATACTCTATATTCAAAAATTGATGGTATTTTAAAATTTGAAAGAAAAGGTAGAGATGATAAAAAAGCTAGTGTCTATCCAGTTGAAAAATAATTAATAAGTTATAAGAATTTATCACAGAGTAACTCTCTGTGATTTTTTAATGGTTAGTAAATATAAGTATAAACATATGTTGACTTTTTATGTAAAATATGATACAATTGTTTTGTTAATATTTGGAGGATAATAATGAAAACGCAAAAAATAAAAAATTATAAAAAAATAGTTATAAATTTAAGTTTAAGTGTAGTATTAGTAATTATATTATTATTTGCAAGTTATGTACATGCTACTGATGCTCCATATTTAGAATTAAGTCATATAGCAAACTGTAACAATGGAGATACAATTACATTTAATGTATATATAAAAGGAAATAATATTACAAGTATAAATTTGAATAATAGTTCTATTCAATTAATTGGATTTAGTGCAGAAATTAATGTAAGGGCTACCGGAAGTAGAAGTTATCAAGTTACACTTACTAATATTTCTGATGAAAATGGTGAGAACAGGGTAGTTATAGCAAATAATGTTGTAACTGCAAATGATAATAGGACTGGAGCAGCCTATTCATCAGCTGTTACTAGTAATACATTTAATATTACAAAAACAGATAATGTAGCACCTGTCTTAACTATAATAGGACCTAGTGCAAGTACTGTAAAAAATGGAGATACTATTACATTTATTGCTAGATATACTGATAATTTTAGCGTTAATAATATTATATTGTATAAAAATTCAATAAAATTAAATGGATTTACTGCTAATATATCAATTTCAGGAAGTGGTGCTAATCAAAAAGTAGTAGAAAGAAAAATAACTTTAAGCAATATACAGGGTAGTAATGGTAATAAATCTATAACTATTTGTGAAGCAACGGCCTCTGATTCTAGTCAAAATAGAGCAAATGGTGCTACATCTGGCATATTTAAGATTAATAATAATGCAGTAAGTAATAATAACAATAACAATGTTAATAATGAAAATAACCAAAATAATGAAAATAAACCAGAAGACAAAGAAAATAATGATAATGAGCAACAAGATAGTACAAAACCTAGTGATTGGATACCAAATCCTAAAACTGGAATTTATTAGAAAGGATTGAAAATAAGTTATGAATTATTATACAAAGAAAAAAATTAAAAAAGTATTAAAAATATCTTTAATAGTTCTTTCTGTACTTATAGTAATTTTGGGAATTATTTTTTTAATAATATCTATGACAAAATCTGATAGTAACAAGCCTTCTAATAATCAGGTAATACAAAATTTTGATAGAAATATGCAAAATGAAGTTAGAGCTTTAAATGTTACATATCAAGATGCAATTGCTTGGATAAATATACCAGGAACTAATATTGATTCACCAATTTTTAAAGGGGCAGATAACGATACGTATTTTAGTAAAAATAGAGAAAATGAGGATATAAAGTACGGAGAATTATTCATGGATTATAGATGTAATATAAACAATATGGATAATATGTCACATTTTATAGTGTATGGTCATAATACAGAAGATGGAAAATATTTTTCAGAATTACTAAAATACAAAGATAAAGAATATTTTAATAATCATAAAATTATAGAAATGTCTACTATAAATGGAAATTATAAATGGGAAATATTTACTGCGTATAAAACTACACCAGATTTTTTCTACATCGATGTTCAATTTAAAGATAATAATGAATATTATGATTTTTTAAAAAGTCTAAAAGAAAAAAGTATATATGATACAGGTATAAATATATCAAAAGAAGATACAATACTTACTTTATCTACTTGTGATTATACAATTGATGATGGAAGATTTGTTGTACAAGCAAGATTAGTTAAAAATTAAATAGAGGGTAATCTTTATGGTTACCCTTTATTTAATATATAGTAAAATTATAAAGCAAGTTTTAAATATATTTTTTCTTGTATAATAAATTTTTAGGCGTATGTATTATGCAAAATTAACTTTATGTAAAATAAATTTAAAAGGCAGAGAAAAAATAGTAATATTTACATAAGTTTGACAATTATTATTAAATATGTTATAATATAATTAATAATATATTTATTGTTTTAGGGTTGATTATGCTCTGGAAATCACGCAAGTAATTAACTTGCGTTGATATAAAAAAAATTTGAAAGGAGTGCTAAGTATATGAAGGCACTGTTAAAAAAATTAATGAAAAACAAGGATGTTGTAGGAATTTCGTTTTTTGTTGTAATTGCTGTTATTGCAACTATTATTATAGTTAATGTTGTAAATAGCTATAATAATACTGAGGTCGAAAATAAGGCTTCTGCAAAGGGAGCTCGTATTGAGACTTTAGTTACTGAGGAAAGCTCTGAAGAGGAATCCAAGCAGGAGACCTCGAAAGAGGAATCCAAGCAGGAGACCTCGAAAGAGGAACCCAAGCAGGAGACCTCGAAAGAGGAACCCAAGCAGGAGACCTCGAAAGAG
>CANQUF010000033.1 GCA_947626975.1 uncultured Clostridia bacterium | reverse complement strand
TTTACATTAAATTTTCGTTACATAAATATTACAGCTTTTTAGAATTATTTTTAATTTCTTACTGAACTGTAACAATTTTTGTTAATATTTTTTAAAATTATAAAAAAAGTATTGACTTTTTAAAATATATCAATTATAATATAATTGTTCCACGTAAGTGGGCCTTTAGCTCAGTTGGTCAGAGCACCCGGCTCATAACCGGATGGTCCGGGGTTCGAATCCCTGAAGGCCCACCATTTTATATTTATTTTAGTGGTACAAATTTGGGTAGGTGCCCGAGTGGTTAAAGGGGGCAGACTGTAAATCTGTTGGCTTCCGCCTACGATGGTTCGAATCCATCCCTGCCCACCAGTATTAGATCGTCGAATTATAATTTAATATTTCGACGATTTTTATTATATTATATGTATATACGCGGATTTAGTTTAGTGGTAAAATAGAAGGCTTCCGATCTTTTGTCGTGGGTTCGATTCCCACAATCCGCTCCAACGATGTTTCTGTTCGAACTTTTATATAAAACAGATAATTGCAATATCATTCTAAGAAAGAATGATATTTTTTTAATAACTAATACTATTGAAATATAAGGAGTTTTATGCTATAATCATACAAAAGACATTAGCAACACAATAATTATTGTAGGAGGAAATACAATGGCAAATGAATTTTTGGCAGTATCAGACGGAACATTTACATTATCAGAAACAGAATTGAAAAATCAGTTTTACTTTTATCGGAACGACGGAGAAGTTTTAACTGATATAGACAGAGAACCGATGGATTTGTATCAAGCATACATTATGCGTAAAATGATGAATGGCGAAATAACCGATATGGTTATGAACAATATCTATTCGGAAACATCTGATGATGGAAAATGTATTAGATTGACTATCTGCGACATCGGCGAAAAGACAGTAAAAAGCAACAATTTAACTGGCAGAAAAAAGCAATCCAATTTTATAAAGCGCTTGATTAATAAAATCTTTGGGTAATACAATGAATGGTAGAAAATAGCTCTAGCTGTTATCTACCTTTTATTGTTGTTTTACAATTTGCTTTCAAAATACAAAAGTTTTTAATTTTATTTGACTTTTCAAATTAAAAAAAATATTGTTAATTTTACTATTATAATTTATACCAATTATAATATACTTTAGTAAATTATTTGATATTTATATAAATTGTTAAGTGAGAAAAAAGTTCTAGATAACTATGACGTTCGCTCAGTCTGTATGTTTTTATTGGATTTCATATTTCTGTAAAAGCATCTTTTATATATATTGTTATAGCTATTTTGATTTATAAAAAAATAAATAATGAAAAAATTAGAATTTTACAAAATCAAATAATCTATGTATAAGATGGTAATTTCACAAACGTAGTTTTGCTGAAAATAAATGAAAACTAATATCTAATTCTAAAAGTATAGATGTGCTTTTTATTTATGTAGTTGCTTATCAACCCACCTCTTATACAGAACTGTAGCCAAAGCTAGTAAAACCATTATAAAATTTAGTACAATTATCAATATAAATAGTAAGTGATAAGGACTATAAAAAATATTATCTTATACAATGTCAAAAAAATAAATGAAAGAAAATGAAAAATTTTATTACTTTTAATGAACTTAAAAATTTAAATGTAGAAAGAATAGAAAATTTAGATAATAAAACTTTTAGGATAAAAATAAGAATATAATAAGAAAGATATTTTATATAGAATTTACCTCTCTTATTATATATATTAGTTTGGAAAATCAAAATTTAAATATACAAATTTATTCATATCATATGACAAATTATTTTCAATCATTTTTTTAGCAATTTTACAGCACTTAGAAATTCTTCTACCATTGAATAATGGATCAATATATCTTATTTTTGATCCATGATGCACATAATATACGTTTTTTGGCTCTTCTATTGATACTTTAACCCTTTTTGCTTTTCTCCATATATTAAAGATTTCTTTATATTTAGAAGATTCAATGATATCTATTACATCTTTTTCTTTTAATTCATACAAATCCTTCTTTGATATTTTACATTCATCACTTAGCTTTTTTAAAATATCCGCAATAAATTGCATAGAATATCTAGTTCTATCTTCACGATATATAATAGATAATCTACTCGTAGTTTTTACAAAATTTCTGGCTATATTTTTAGTTTTAAACCCCAGTTCTATTTCATTTTCATCATTTTTTTGAATTTCTATATCATCATATATTTCTTTAATCATTTCAACGTTTAATAATTTATATATAAATAAAGCATTTGACAGAGAATATTCTAATCTATCAGCAGATAATTTAGGTATATCATTATCAGCTATTGGATAAATATGATAATTATCTATTTCAGATACTTCAATACAATCTCTTTTTAATAAAGCCATTATTTCTTTAGAATTTTTTATAATTTCTGTTGTTAAATCTTCTGTAGATTCTTGAGTCATGTAATCACCATTTAAAAAATCTACACAATGTTTAAATGCAGGTGTTGCTATATCATGAAATAATCCAGACAGAGTTTGCTTTTTATCGTGTGTAAAATGCCATAATATTAAAGCAACTGCCACTGAATGGTCTAAACTTGAAAAGAAAAAATCACTTTCGAATAAATCAGAATAAATTGTGCCACAAGTAACACTGATATATTGTTGTGATAATAATTCTTTTACATCTATATATTCGTTTAACCATTCTGGAAACTCAGGATCTAAAATTTTAAAATATTCCTTGATTTCTTTATTTATATTATCATAATATTTACTCATTTTTTACTCCTTAATTTTACACTTTTACCATAAAATACTCAAATAGTAAAATATTAATATGATTATACTATATTTTATAAAATTTTTATATATGGTTGATTGAATTTTTATAGCAATTTATAATATATATACTTTTAAAAAGAGAAGTTTGTACTTACAATTCAATCATTTAATTAAGTAAAATCATCATCGCTAAACTAAATGCTATGACAAATATTATATTTTTTCTATTTTAATTATTCAAAAAGATAAAGTTATAGTATCTTTATTAGATATTTTTTTTAGTAAAATTTTTATTAATATGAATATTCCTAAGGTAACTATAACCATTATTATTCCACAAAACATAGATTTATTCCATCCAGAATCCATAACATATTCACTAGGGTTATTAGGATTATATTTTACTGTTATAGTTTGTTTAAATCCAGAAGGATTACTTAATAAATTAGGAGAGCCTCTATAAATAATATCATTTACACAATATTCGTATACACCATTATATAATTCATCATATTGGTAATCATAACTTACAAGTTTTCCTTCTGTTTCTAAATAATTTTTAGATTTATTATTATCATAAATTTTAGAATATGTACTAACTCCAATAAAAGCAAATCCTAAAAGAAACCATGGAGCAAGTATAAATATTAAAATTATACTAATTATATGTTTTGCTTTCTTAGTTTCTAAATTAATAACTTTTACGTTTTCTTGAGAATAATCTCTATTAAGAAAATTATCCTCTTTTACACTTTGATTTAATTCTGTTCCACAAAATTCACATCTGATATTTGTATTTTTATTTTCATTTCCACAATTTGGGCATTTAACATTATTCATATTAATTCAATTCCTTTCCTACCTTAGTTTTACTCATATTTTGTAACCAAACAATTACTACAAAATTTTAAATTATAAACATAATATAATTTATATAATTATTACTTTTTTAACATTTTAATTATTAATAATTTTATTAATTTCTATTTTATATCTTTTTTTAAAATAAATCAAATTAAATAAAGTCATAAAACATAAAAATTAAGATGAGTTTTTAGCTCATCTTAATTTTTTATATTTAAGTATATAATTAAAGATTTATTGACTTTATGAATTCTTTCTATTCATAGTAATTTTTACTATTACAAATCCAGCTACAGATACAATTGCTACAATTATAACAATTAGAGTATTTGTACTAATAAATCCACCTGTTACTGGTAATTCTACACTTTTATTTGTTACAGTTTTTTCAACTATCTCTGCATTTTTATCTAATTTAAAGTCATATTCTTTAGAATCTATTATATATTTATCAGGTGCAGATATTTCTTTATAGTAATATTTTCCTAATGGCATTTGTTTTGAAGTTGTTATTCCATTTGCATCAGTTACTAATGTCTCAATAACTTGTTTATTTTCATTTAGTATTTGGAATGTTACACCTTCTATTGGTTGTTTTGTCTCTTTATCTATTTTTATTATTTTTAAACTTCCTGTAGCAAGTTTATTTACTACTGTCTTTGTTAATTGTAATTTTTCTAATGTTATATCAAATTCATATTCATTAGTATCTATTACATATTTATCAGGTGCTGATACTTCTTTATAGTAATATTTTCCTGGTAATAAATCTTTTATTTCAGCTTTACCATCTTTATCAGTTGTTAAAGTAGCTATTTTCTTATGCTCTGAGTTTAAGATTTGGAATTTAACATCTTTTATTGGGTTATTTTCTTCGTCTACTTTTACTATTGCTAAACTTCCTCTGTATCTATCATTTGTTACTGTTTTCTTTACTAATTGTCCTACATTTTTTACTTCAAATTCATATTCAGTACTATCCATTATATATTCAGCTGGAGCAGATATCTCTTTATATGTATATTTTCCTTTATCTAAAGCTTTTGATGTAGCCATTCCCTTTTCATTAGTTGTTAATGTATCTACTACTTCACCCTTTTCATTTTTTATTTCAAATACTACATTTGCAATTGGTTGCTTTTCATCATCCTTTTTAGTTATTTCTATTTTTCCAGTTATTCTATCATTTGTTACTGTTTTATGTATTACTTGATT
>CANQUF010000032.1 GCA_947626975.1 uncultured Clostridia bacterium | reverse complement strand
GTCGCTATCGAGTTCGCGACAAATACGCCTCTTGGGACTTTCACCCTAGATTTATGACATGCCCGTCATACCAAAAAGATGAGTGAAACATTCACTCACCTTTCATTGTATTTTTAATTTTTCTTTATTAGAATCTTCCATCTAAAACATCCCTAATTATTGGAATATTATTAGGGAAAATCATTCCTTGATACAATAAATTTTCTAGCTCTTCGATATTAAACCACTTTAACGCTTTTGTTTCAGAATCATACTGACCTGATAATTGAGTACATTTCTTATACTCAAGCTTATATACCACCACAATATGATATACAATATCTTGATTTGGATGCACAGTTCTATGGTTCTTTCCAGCATACACGTCGCATAACATCAAATCATTTCTATTTGCTAAAATACATGCCTCCTCTTGTAGTTCACGAATGGCACATTCTTTAAAATCCTCTCCATTCTCCATTCCTCCGCCAAGAAGTCCGTAATTATTATGGTCAGACCTTAATTGAAGAAGAAATTCTTTATTATCCCGATGCACAATAATTCCTGATCCAGGGAGCTGAAGTGGAATATGTCCTACAATTTTTCTAATTTCCGAAACATATGACATTACAAAGCACACTCCTTTAAAATTTTTTAAAGTTTTATAAATAACCCGTGTATGAATTATATCATTATTAATATAAAAAGTAAAGTATTAATTAAAATAAATTATTATAAAATGATAAACTCATTTTATTACTGTAAGTAAACTTGTATTAATTTCTATCTTAAAATTTTTATTTTTTATAGTTTTATTATTAAAATAGTTTTATAAATATCAATTATTTCAAAATAAATTTCTTATAATATTTATTAGCTTTATATATGATTTTATTTCTACTCCTAAAATTGATTTTAGAGCTATAATAAATTTTACTTTATTATAACTCTATTAAAAAAAATATAAAGTTCTATTATTTTAATTTTTCTTCTATTAATTTAGCAATCTCATTTGCTTTTTTAGTTATATATTCTTGATCTTCACCTTCAATCATTACTCTTACCAAAGGTTCTGTACCAGATGGTCTAATTAATACTCTTCCATTTCCAGCAAATTCTCTTTCTAATTTTTCAATTTTTTCTTTTATTTCAAGATCCTTATCATAATCATATTTTTTATCAGAGTCTACTTTAGCATTTATAAGTATTTGAGGATATAGTTTTATTATACTTGCTACCTCAGATGCTTTTTTATTTTCTTCAAGTATAGATATTATAAGCATAAGAGATGTTAAAATACCATCTCCCGTAGGATTATAGTCAAGTAAAATCACATGACCAGATTTTTCACCACCTAAATTAAAGTCAGATTTTAGCATTTCTTCTAATACATATCTATCTCCAACTTTTGTTTGAATTAATTCTAATCCATTATCCTTAGCATATTTATTAAGTCCTAAATTACTCATTACAGTAGCAACTATAGTGTCATTTTTTAATTTTCTTTTTCTTCTTAAATTTTGTGATATTATAGCTAAGATTTTATCTCCATCTATTTCATTTCCCATTTCATCTACTGCAAGACATCTATCACCATCACCATCATAAGCAATACCTAAACTACATTTATTATTTACGACATAATCTTTTAACATATCTAGATGTGTTGAGCCACAGTTACTATTTATATTTATACCATTTGGATTATTATTTATAATATCATATTTTATTCCAAGTATTTTAAAAACTTTTTCAACAACTGAATATGTTGCTCCATTTGCAGTATCTATACAAACTTTAAAATCTTCATTATTATATTTTGCAATCTTATCATCAAAATTCTTTCTAAAGAAATAAACATACTCATCTAGTAAATCAGCCCTATATTCAGAGGTACCTATTTTTTCGTTTACTGCAGTAAGTTCATCTAACTTACCAGATTCCATAATTTCTTCAATTTCTTCTTCTAATTCATCAGATATTTTCATTCCCTTATTACTAAAAAACTTTATACCATTAAATTCAAAAGTATTATGTGATGCTGAAATTACAACGCTTGCATCTGCATTAAGTTTTTTAGTTAAATATGCAACACCTGGAGTTGGTATAACACCTAATAATTTAACATTTGCTCCATAACTTAAAAAGCCAGCAACCATTGCACTTTCAATTAAAGTACCTGAAATACGGGTATCTCTACCAATTAAAATTGTAGGGGTATTATCTGTATGTTTAGACAAAACATATGCACCTGCTTTTGCTACCTTATACACAAGTTCAGGTGAAAGCTCAGTATTTGCAATTCTCCTTATCCCATCTGTTCCAAAATATTTTCTCATATTTTCCTTCTTTCTAATACATTAATATTACTACTTATTTTTTAGATATTGTTCTAAAGCTATTGCTAATTGATCCGGGCAAGATGTTTTTTTTAATCCACAGGGTATACCTTTCAATCTTTTTATAACTTCTCTTACATTCATTCCTTTAGCAAGTTTTGATACTCCTACTGTATTGCCAGCACATCCACCTTCTATTTTTACATCTTTTATTATATCATCTTCAATATCAATTATCATTTTTTTAGAACATACACCATTTGGAATATATGTATATATCATAATTTTCTCCTTATTTTTTTATACTTAAAATAATTAATTATTTTCTCTATGCTTTATCATTAGAACCAAGTACATTAATAATTTTATGTTTTACCATATTCTTTACAGCTTCCCTTGCTTTTCCAAGATAAGTTCTAGGATCAAACACTTCTGGTGAATTTACGAAACATTCACGAATATTTGCAGTCATTGCAAGTCGGATATCACTATCTATATTTATTTTACATACTGCCATTGTAGCAGCTTTTTTTAGCATTTCTTCAGGTACTCCTTTAGCACCTGGAATATTACCACCATATTTATTACACATTTCTACAAATTCTTGTGGTACAGATGAAGCACCATGTAATACAATAGGTAATCCTGGTAATTTTTTTGACACTTCTTCTAAAATATCAAATCTTAATTTAGCTTCTCCTTTAAATTTATATGCTCCATGACTTGTACCTATAGCTATAGCTAAAGAATCACAACCTGTTCTTTTAACAAATTCATATGCTTCATTAGGATCTGTATACATAGCATCACTATCTGCAACATTTACATCATCTTCTATTCCTGCTAGTTTTCCAAGTTCTGCTTCTACAACTACACCTCTTTCATGAGCATAATCAACTACCTTTTTAGTAAGTTCAACGTTAGTTTCAAAATCATATTTTGAGCCATCAATCATTACAGAAGTAAAGCCACCATCAATACATGCTTTACAAGTTTCAAAATCTGGTCCATGATCTAAATGTAGTACCATAGGTATATCTTTACCTGATACTTTATTACACTCTACTGCAGCTTCTACTAATTTTTTTAAGTATATTGGATTAGCATATTTTCTAGCACCTGCTGACACTTGAAGAATTACAGGTGAATTTGTCTCATTAGCTGCCTCTACTATTCCTTGAATAATTTCCATATTATTTACATTAAAAGCACCGATAGCATATCCACCATTATATGCTTTTTCAAATAAATCTTTAGTGGTTGTTAATCCCATATATATTACCTCTTTCCTTTTTATATTAACTCATTATTATTTATACTAATATGGTCTTCTGTTATTAATTGTACGAACAGGTCCATCGTTATTAATTTCTTTAGTATCTTTAGTTTGATACTTTTGTTTAGATGGTAGCTCTTTTTCTATTCTAGATACTTCTTTGTCCATTTGATCAAGTTTTCCAATTTCACTAGGATCATTTACTGCATTTAGCCCAAGATTTTCTTTTAATTCACTATTTTTTTGCTCTTCTGTTTTATAATCTTCTTTTCCATCTTCCTTTAAATCATTAATTTGTTCATCTTGAGATATTACGCTACCTGACATTGTTTTTAATATTTCATACTGTTCTACTGCACCTTCAAAGTTTCCTTTTTCCCTACACTCCCAGTATTTATCGATAACTGCTTGTGTATTTTCCATTTCAAGATCCATATTATCGTTTGTTTCTTTAATAATACGATCATCATTTTCTTTTCCTTTTTTTTCATTTTCTTCAGACTCTTGAGCTATTTTATCATTATCTAATTCTTTATATTCTATCTCTTTTTGTCTTGAATCTCTTTCTATATTTTCAATTAGTACTGCTGGACTAGCTTTAAGATCTGCTAATTCTTTATCTTTTTTCCAAAGTTTATTTTGCAAATCTTCAAATCTAGCTTGATTAAATGTATCTGGATTTGAAGACATTCTTGCTAAATCTTCCATTATAACTTCTTTTTCATCATATATAGCACTAATCGCCAATATTGCTTCTTCTCTTCTTTTTTCTTTTATTTCTTCTTCTTTATTATGTTCATCTCTTATATCATTTCTTTTCTCAACTATTTTTTTATCTTCTAAAATGGACCTATGTTTAGGTTCAATTCTTTTATATTCTTCAGCAAGTTTTGATAAATATACTTCATACTCTCGATTTTCAGTAGCAAGTCTATCTTCTAATGCAAAATCCCCATATTTTCTATTTACTATATCAGTATGTGTTTGTATTTTTTCTCTGTTGATTTCATATCTTTTTAAAGTTGCCATATATATAGCTTTAATAGCAGCAGCTTTTACTGCTCTTTTTACTTGATCATTAGTTAAATCTTGGTTTTCTTCATCTTCTGAAAGTTCTTCTAAAGATTCTAATATTTCTTCTTTATTAAAACTATCAGCTGGTAATTTATTTTTATCTATTTCTTCTTGAATCATTTGTTCTAACTCAATATCTTGCCCTTCATCTCTTTGCATATCATCTTCTAAAGAATGCTCTAAATAATCTTTTAAACTATCCTTAAAAGATTTACTTAGATCTTCTTGAAAGTCTACTTTGCCATTTTTTTCATAATATTCTATTAATTGTTTTGTATTAACATCCATGGCATATACTCTTGGATTTTTACTTTTCTTATTGTATATATTATTTATTATTTTTTCAAAATACAAAGCAGCTCTTTCTTTATAATTTGACATATTACCATCTCCATTTCATATAATATATATTACTATATTTTTACTAAAAAATCAATAAAATCTAATCATTTAATTCTAATAATATTGGGCAATGATCACTACCATATACATTAGAAAAAATATCTACAGTACTTATTTTGTTTTTAAGTCTTTCTGAAATTATAAAATAATCTATTCTCCATCCTATATTTTTATCTCTTGAATTTCTCATGTATGACCACCAAGTATATACATCAGCCTTATCAGGGTATACATATCTATAGGTATCTATAAAGTTGGATGATAATAATTCTGTCATTTTTTTCCTTTCATCATCTGTAAAGCCTGCACTAAAATGATTAGTTTTTGGATTCTTTAAGTCAATTTCTTTATGTGCTACATTTAAATCTCCACAATATATTATTGGTTTTATTTTATCTAATGATATTAGATACTTTTTTATTTCATCTTCCCATATCATTCTATAATCTAATCTTTCAAGTTCCCTTTTAGAATTTGGTGTATAACAATTCACTAAATAAAATTTATCATATTCTAAAGTTATAACCCTTCCTTCTTTGTCATGTTCTTCTATACCAAGTCCATAAGTTACATTTAAAGGTTTTTCTTTTGAAAATATAGCAGTTCCTGAATATCCTTTTTTTATTGCACTATTTATATATTTATAATATCCATCAAAATTAATATTTTCTGCTTGATTATCTTGCATTTTGGTTTCTTGGATACAGAAAAAATCAGCATCTATATCTTTAAAGAATTTCTCAAAACCTTTAGTAATACATGCCCTAAGTCCGTTTACATTCCAAGATACAAATCTCATAAATTACCTCCTAAATTTTAAATAAATTTTTTACAAAAACTAGGTCTATGTATTTTACAAAGTCCATACTTTTTTATTGCTTCAATATGTTCTTTTGTACCATAACCTTTATGTTTTGAAAATCCATATTCAGGATATTGTTTATCAAATTCAATTAACATTCTATCTCTAGTTACCTTTGCAATAATAGATGCTGCGGCAATAGATTCTGACTTTGAATCTCCCTTTATAACCGTTTCAAATGGTATATTAATATCTATTCCTTGATTTCCATCAATTATTACATAATCAGGCATTATCTTTAAGTTTGATATTGCCTGTTTCATGGCAAGTTTAGTTGCATTTAAAATATTTACTTTTTCTATAACATCAATATCTGACATACCAACTCCAATGCAAATAGCATTTTTTGTTATATCATCATATAATTTTTCTCTTTTTTTTTCTGATATTTTTTTGGAATCATTTACTCCATCAATGCATACCCCTCTTGGCAGTATTACAGCAGCAGCAACTACAGGTCCACATAAAGGTCCTCTTCCTGCTTCATCTACTCCACATATATATTTATATCCATTATTATATAGTTCTTCTTCTATAACAAGCATATTTTTTAATCTATTTAATTCTTTTTCTTGCATATTTAATCTCCACCTAAATTAATATTAATACATTCTTTGTATACTTCATTTTTATTTACTCCCTTTAATTTTGCTACCTTTTTTATTGCTTCATTTTTAGTGTCTCCATTTGATATATATTCTCTAACTAATTCACATGTATTTATATTCTGCATTTTTTCATAATTTTCTTTCTTTAATATTTCTTTATCAATACCACTAATAATTAATACAATTTCTCCTTTAATTCCATTTAATTGTATATCATCAATTGCTTTTTTTATACTTGTATATATATAGTCTTCATGTAATTTGGTAAGTTCACGGGCTATACATATATTTCTGTCTCCAAAATATTCATACATATCTTTTAGAGTATTTAATATTTTATGAGGTGCTTCATAAAATACCATTGTTCTTTCTTCAGTTTTAAGCAGTGATAATTTTTCTTTTCTTTGTTTTTTATTAACAGACAAAAATCCTTCAAATGTAAATCTTGTAGAATCTATGCCTGATTTTACAAGTGCTGTAATTAAAGCTGTAACTCCTGGTATAACTTCCACTTTATATCCATTTTTTACTAAATACATAACAAGATTTTGTCCTGGATCAGAGATTATTGGCATTCCTGCATCAGATACTAATGCTAAATTCTCTCCTTTATCTAAAAATTCTAAAACTGTTTTTATTTTTTCATCCTCATTATGTCTATGATAACTTATCATATGTTTAGAAATTTCAAAATGATTTAATAGTTTTATTGTTTGTCTTGTATCTTCAGCTAATATTACGTCAACATATTTTAATGTATTTATAGCCCTTATTGTAATATCATCTAAATTACCAATAGGTGTTCCAACTATATATAACGTTCCTTTATTATTTATATTTTCTGACATATTTTTTACCTTTCTATATATGTATATTATATACTATTTATATTTTATTTTCAATTAGCAAGAAATAAGAAAAAATTAAAATTTTTTCTTTAATTTGGGTTCCTTTCGGAACCCTTTTTTGTTATAATTTTATTA
>CANQUF010000031.1 GCA_947626975.1 uncultured Clostridia bacterium | reverse complement strand
TCGACAACATTTAAAAAACGAGCAAAGCTTTATGGGAGTAGCTTTTGCTCGTTTTAACTGTCAAAGTCAAGATTATTTTAGATTTTTCAAATATATCTTTGTTTATATTTAATATATTATATATATTTTCCAAATTTTATCACCACAAGAATTATATCACAAATATAATTTATTGTGAATATACATAACATAATTTCACCAAAATTTCACTACACATTCATATTTTAATTCCATTTTATTTTAATAAATTAAACTCCCCATAATTAGTATAAAAACTAAATTATAGGGAGTAATATAATAGATAATCTATTTTACTAAATTATCATCAATTTCTTTAGTAATTTTTCTATCTTTGTTAATATTATTATATTCTATATTTTCATTTTCTCCAGGTTTATACACTTCTTCTTTTAAATATTCTAAACTAGATTCTGCTTCTATACTTGTACTATTTAATAAATTATTATCTTTATTTTTATTTTTATCTTTATTTTTACCTAAAATTCTGGATTTTAACTTTGAAAGAATTGGATGTTTCTTATCAAATTCTCTTGATTTTATAACTTTTTTAGCACCTTTATTTATTCTAGCTGTTAATTCATCTATTTTTTGTTTATTCATGAATGAAAAATTTGCATATAAATCTTCAAAACAATTTTTATCTTTACTTAAACATGTCTGTAAAAAATCTTTAAACATATTAGTATTATTTTCACAATACATTTTAATTAAAGCATCTTCATCATCAAAAAATTTTGAAAAACTTTCATCAATTTGCGCAAAAAAGCTTTTTTCTAATGCATATATACCGGTGTCTTTTCCAGATAACTTATATGATAAATACTCCGTTATTCCCTCATTTACTTGTGAACCAAATCTGGTATTTTCAACTTCTATTCCATTTTTAACCTTTTTTCCATGTTCATCATATTTACTAGATAATGTATGTAAAGTTTCATGAATAATTTCATGTTCTGTAGATATAGGAGCTAAATAGGATATACCACTATTGTTAAATCCCTTTAAATCTCCATCATATTCTATTCCTGTTTTTTTAAGATACAACTCATATAGCTCTTGTTTAGAACTGCATACATAAATTCTATCTAATGCCTTTTCTATTTCACCTTTATCTTTAAATTTAGAAAAGCCTGAATTAATTAGTAATTCTCTAGCTTTATTTATAGCAATATTTTCCATATAGATACCCCTAATCTTTTTATTTATACTTGTACTAAATTATATTTTAAATAACATTTTATTTTTAATAAAAATATATTATTAGTAATTACATAAATTTAGCTAAGCAATTTAACGCTTAGCATAAAAACTTATTTTTTATTCATCTATTTCACTATCATCTTGATTTGAAGTAAATTCTTTAAATACTTTGTTTGCCAATTCTTCATCAGTTACAGTATCATATACTTCTTCTCCATTTTCTTCTTTTATTTCAAGTATTGTTACTTCAATATCTTTATCTTCTTCTTTTTTATCTGCTTCAGAAACAATTAAAAATTCTCTTTCATCTTCTAATACTACAACATCTATTATCTCAAATTTAACATCATTACCATTATCATCAGTAAGTGTTATAATTGGATCTAAATCATCATCTAAAAAAGCTTCATGATCATGTCCACAACCTGAGCAACCAGCACAACCAGATTCACATCCATTTATTTCTTCTTCACTATACATTTTTTATCCTCCTTATATATAGATATATTATACTATAAATTTGTTTATTTGTATATATATTTTATGCTTTTAACTTATTTTTTTTATATTATATATATCATTTTTTAAAGTTTTGGCATGAGCTATTGAAACATCATTTATAATTCCAGTAGAAATTCTTGCAATTTCTTTAATAGTATCATCATAATTTAGCAATTTTATACTTGTTTTTGTTTTATTATCTACTATGTTCTTTTCTATATAGTAATTATAGTCAGCTTTTGCTGCCACTACAGCTAAATGTGTCACACAAATAACTTGATGTGTTTTTGAAAATTCTTTTATTTTATTACTTACTTTATTTGCTGCACTTCCACTTATACCTGTATCAATTTCATCAAATGCAATAATAGGAATTTTATCTATATTTGAAAAAACAACTTTTATTGCAAGCATTATTCGAGAAATTTCACCACCTGAAGCTATTTTTGTAAAAGGTTTAAAATCTTCACCTAAATTAGTAGAAATCATAAACTTAACATCATTTAGTCCATTTTTGTTATATTTTCTATTACTATCAAATTTTATATCTACTTTAAATTTTGCATCTTTCATTTCTAGTTGTGTTAATTCATTATTTATACTGCTTTCTAAATGTATAATTGCTTCTTTACGTACATTATTTAATTCTAATGCTATATTATACATTTTATTATCAATTTCATTTAATTCCTTTTTCTTATTTATTACATATTCTTCTAAATCTTTTATTTTATTTATTCTATCTTCTATATCCTTTCTATAATTTAATATTTCTAATATATTATTTCCATACTTTCTTTTTAAATTAGATATTGTATCTAGTCTTTCTTCAATTTCATTTAGCCTTTCCTCATCAAAAGAAATATTTTCTTTTAATTCATACATATCACATGATATATCTTTTAATTCATAATATATATTTTGAATTTTATTATATTTTTCTTTATAATCTTCAGAATAATTTTCAATTTTAGAAAGTAAACTATTAACATCATCTAGTCCATCTAATATATTATTTTCTAATTTATCATATGAAATAGATAGATTTTCATAAATTTTCTCAGAATTTTGTAATTTTTTCTTTTCTTCTTCAAGCTTAATTTCTTCATCTTCATTTAAGTTAGCACTATTAATTTCATTTAGTTGATATTGTAATAAATCTAAAGTTCTCTGTTTTTCTTTTTCATCTCCATAACTTCTATTAAGATCATCTAAAATATTAATATACTTATCATATAATTTTTCATATTCTGATTTTAGTTTAAATGTTTCTTCATAAAAATAATTATCTAAATATACAATATGATTAGATACATCTAATAGATTTTGATTTTCATTTTGCCCATGTATATCTATTATATTTTTCATAATATCTTTTAATTTTGATACAGTAACCAATCTTCCATTTACTTTGCATAAATTTTTTCCATTTTCATAAATTTCTCTAGTTACAATAATATTATTATCTTCAGCAATTTCAGAATCTGGTAAATAAATACATGCCTCAACAAAAGAATAATCAGCATTTTTTCCTATCATCTCTTTAGAAAATCTTCCACCGCAAATTATTGATAAGGCCCTCATTATTAATGACTTTCCAGCACCTGTTTCACCAGTTAAAACGTTTAATCCATTATTTAAATTAATAGTTATCTCATCTATTATACCAATATTTTTTATATGTAATGTTGTAATCATATTATCACCTCAAAAAAACAAATGTTTTATTTATTATATCAATAGTTTAAAATTTTGTCAATACATTTGTTCTTTTTTGTGTTTTTTATATATTACTAAATTTTTATTATAAATAAATTATCTTTGTAAAAAAATAAAAGGGATACATAAATCCCCTTTATTATATATTTTTTAAACTTTCTAAATATCCTTCTAAAATATATTGAGCAGCCAGTTTATCTGCTACTTGATTTTTATTTTTTTGCGAAATATTTAATTCTCTCATAGTCTTATAAGCAGCAACAGTTGTTAATCTCTCATCCCATGTTATAACATTTACTCCCAATTTTTCTAAAATAGGAATTAATTTATCAATCTTTTCTGCCTTTTTTGATATGGTTCCATCCATATTTTTGGGATAACCTATTACAATAGTATCAACATCATACTTATTTATTATATCTTTTATTTGTAATATAAATTTTTTATCACTGCTATTTATGACAATTGTCTGAAGACCTTGAGCTGTAATACCTAATGGATCTGATATTGCAACTCCTACTCTTACATCTCCATAATCTATTCCTAATATTCTTTTCATATAACTACAAGTCCAAATATTTCTTTATCATTTCTTGTAAAAGATCATCTCGTTCTATTTTACAAATTAAAGCTCTAGCATTTTGATGTGAAGTTATATATGTAGGATCACCAGATAATATATATCCTATTATTTGGCTAATAGGTTCATACCCTTTATCTTTTAATGCATCTACTACTTGAGTCATTATTTCTTTTACTCTTTTTGATTCATCTCTTTGTGGCTTAAAAATGGTTGTATTTTGATCCATAAAAATCACTCCTTTATTATTATATATATTAAAGCTAAATATTATAAATTACACAATTATTATATTTTAAATTAACTTTAATATACTAAAATCTACTTTTTATCTAAAAAATCCCCTCTTCTTTTTTATTTTATTATTACTTGCTGTATTTGTAGTATTAGTTTTTGTTCCTATTGGATATATTGAATTAATTATTGTATCTAGATTTTGCGTAAAATCAGGTGTGAAAGTAGAAAATTTATTTGAATATTTATATAGCATTTCAATATATTTTTTATAATTTTCTACATCAAATGGAAGAACATAATAAGGTATTGTTGACGAATTAAACAAAGTATCAAAATTTTTTAAATCATACGTAGAATACGTAGCAATTCCGTCTATTATATCTTTTGCTGTAAGTACTGTTTTTACGTATTTATTAACAATTATACGTAATTTATTAAGCGGTACTCCATGTGATTTCAACTCTCTTAAAAATAATGTAGTTTGTGCAATATTTAATATATCCATATCTTGAACTAAATATACTTCTTGACATAATCTGAAGTAATCATATGGAGTAGTAAAATCTGCATCTACCAATATTACATTGTTATTTTGAATTATTGTATCAATAGCTACACTAGCATTATATTGTTTTCTATCATCTCCAGGCATTCCAGAATATATACTTAATTTTTCATATATAAGCGGAGCATTTATACCATTAGAGGCATACTTTAAACTTTCTGCAGCAATAGACCTTTTCCCTTCATTATCATATGTATATATTGTATATGTATCTCTTTTTCTAGTAACATCTACTATTGCTGTTTTTACCTTATTTCTTGCAAGAAATGTTCCTATAGCATTAATACAAAAAGTCGTTCCAGCTTTTGGTGCGCCAACAAAACATACTGTTTTTTTATAGTCTTTTGGTACTTCGTAAACTTGTTTTACTACCTCTTTTTCCACAACTTGTGTTATTATTTTAGGTTCTGGAGGTGGTGGTGGTGGTGCAATATTTATAACTGGCTTTTCAACTATTTGTGGTTTAACCTCAATTTTATCAGAAACATCACTAGTTGATTCTATATTACTATTTTGTATTTCATTGGTATTTTTATCATACTTTGAATTTTGCTCTACTTTTACACTTTTATTTAATTCAAAATCTTCTTTTTTCTTATCATTATTTTTATCATTCTCTTTATCATTATCTTTATGCTCTTCTTTTTTTACTTCTTTAGGTTTTTCTATTACTTTTTCTTTTTTACTTATATCATTATTTGATATAGGTTCGCTAACTACATTATTATTAACTTGTTGTATTGCTACATTAGTATTAGTAAGTTCCTTATATTTTTCATTATTAAAAGATAAATATTGTTTTACATCTGCTGGTAAGAAATTAATAATTACTTTTAATTGTTCATTTGTATACTGCATAGCTATCCTATCAAATATTTCATTATACTTATCAGGAACCCCATTTTGATTCTTATAATATGAAATTATTCTTTGAATTTCTATTTCTGATACTTCTGATGTATTATATACATTTTCTCCAACTACATTTTCATAATACTTTTTAACATCTTTCTTTAAAAAAGGTGAAGATATAGCTGCACACACTTTGCCTTTTGTTCTATCTTGTCCAGTTAAAACAGTATATATTCCTAAATTAAATAATTTTGATAAAAAATCATCTCCTAATTTTCTTCTATCAGAAGCTACAAAAATAATATTTTTTGAATCATAATTGTCTGTCATAGCATCTATATTTTTAAACAAATATTCATCTATCTGAGCATAATTATTTGTAGGATATTTTTCTAAATCTTCTAAAATAACTGCTCTATCATATTTTCCTGTTGAAATTTCAGAAATAAATTGCTTAAAATAATATACATTTTTATATTCTATTTTTTCTTTATATTTCTGTTCATAAAAATCTACTATTCCTTTTACTGTATTATCATTGTTTATTCCAAAAAGAACCTTCATATACATACCCCTTTTTACTAGCTACTTTATTGTTAAGAAAGAATATATCAATGGTAATGATTGTACTATTACCATAAATATAGCTACACCCACAATTAATCTTCTACCCAATACTTTATGTTCAACAACTTCTGAGCCAATTACATAATATTGATATATTGCATATATAAATACAAGTGTAACTATTGGCCAAGAATATTTTTGTATAAATACTAAAATATTAAGTACATTATTATATATTTTATCATCAGATACAGCAGTTTCATCTGCAAATACGAAACTTGATATTAAAGCTAATATAATTGAACATATAACTGAAATTTTTACTATTTTTTTATATCCAATACTTTTATACTCCATATTAATTACCTCACTGTTAAATATTGTGATTCTAATTATACCATTATATTTTATACACATATTAATTTTACTATAAAATTGGTAAAATGGCAAGTAATAATTACAAAAAACATAAAAAAGTAATTATTAAATTAATATTATAAAAAAATATTCATTAAATAATAACATATGTTATTATCTAATGAATTAATAATTTATTTTTTATTAACTTGTTTCATAACTTCTTCAGCAAAGTTAACTTCTTCTTTTTCTATTCCTTCGCCTCTTTCATATCTTGTAAATCTACGAATAACTATATTTTCTCCTATTTTTGCAACTAAATTTGTTAAAAGTTCACCTACAGTTATATCAGGATCTTTTACAAATGGTTGATCTAAAAGACATATTTCTGAATAGAACTTATCAATTCTACCTTCAACTATTTTTTCAACTATAGCTTCTGGTTTTCCTTCGTTTAATGCTTGAGCTTTTAAAGTAGCTCTTTCAGCCTCTACTACACTCTCTGGTACATCCTCACGTTTAACATATTTTGGACCTACAGCAGCTATATGCATAGCAATATCTTTAACAAATTTCTTAAAATCGTCGTTATTAGCAACAAAGTCAGTTTCAGAATTTACTTCTACTAAAGATCCATACTTTCCATTATGTATATATGATTCTACTATTCCTTCTGTTGCAACTCTACCTGCTCTTTTTGCAGCTTTTGCAATTCCTCTTTCTCTTAAAAGTTCAATTGCTTTTTCCATATCTCCATCTGCTTCAACTAAAACTTTTTTACAGTCCATTATACCTGCTCCAGTTCTGTCTCTTAATTCTTTTACTTGAGTAGCTGTTACTGCCATAAAATCCCTCCTATTTACTTTCTTCAGTATTTTCTTGTTTTTCAACTTTTTCTCTTCTTTGATAATTGTTATTTCTAGCTTTATTATTTTGTCTTTGTTTTCTTTCTATCTTATCTACGCCTTCTTTTTTCACAAGTTCTTCCATTGTTTCGATTTCTTCATTTTCATCAGCAAAATCTAAATTTCCTTCTTTTGCTTCAATAACTGCATCAGAAATCTTACTTGCAATTAATGAAACAGATTTTACTGCATCATCATTTCCTGGAATAACATAATCTACATCTTCTGGATTACAATTTGAATCGATAAGACCAATAGTAGGTATATTTAATTTTCTAGCTTCTTTTGTACATATGTATTCTTTTTTAGAATCAGCTAAGAAAATAAGTGATGGTAATTTTTCCATACCTTTTATTCCACCAAGATTAGTATTTAATATTTCCATTTCTTTTCTAAGTCCTATAACTTCTTTCTTAGGTAATATTTCAAATGTTCCATCTTGTTCCATTTTTTCAAGTTCAATTAATCTTGCAATTCTCTTTTTAATTGTTGAAAAATTAGTTAAAGTTCCACCTAACCATCTACTGTTAATGTAGAACATTCCACATCTTTCTGCTTCTTGCTTAATTGTTTCTTGTATTTGTTTCTTTGTACCTACAAAAAGTACAAGACCACCTTCTGATACTACTTTTTTAGTAAGGTTATATGCCTCTTGAACTTTTTTTGATGTTTTTTGCAAGTCTAGTATGTATATACCATTTCTTGCAGTAAAGATATATGGAGCCATTCTTGGATCCCATCTTTTTGTTTGATGTCCAAAGTGAACACCAGCTTCTAGCAATGATTTCATAGGTATTATTGCCATTTTAAAATTCCTCCTTCTTAATCCTCCATAAGTATCAACATTTTACTGCATCCATAATGGAAGAAGAGTAAAACTCCACTTATGTGTGTAATAAATATATACTAAAACTAATAGTATATATTTGCTTAATATATTTAACTATATTTTATATTAAACATTGATATTATAACATAAAAAAGTATACAATTCAATACATAATATATATTTTTTTATAAATACTGTATTAATGTGGTTACTATTCAGACTAGAAGATTATAAAATTTATAAAAAATGATTATTAACCTTAATATTACTATATTTCTAAATTAAATATAATATTTTAAAATTGTATTACAAATTCAATATTATGTATAATACACATTAAATTTTAATTAATTTTGCACTTTCTGATCAAGGTAGTCTGAATAGTAACTTAATGTGTTACAGTTCAGTAAGAAATAAAATAAGCATGGCAAAGGGAGAGCTTTATCTCACTTGGCTATGCTATAACTGTTT
>CANQUF010000030.1 GCA_947626975.1 uncultured Clostridia bacterium | reverse complement strand
GAGGAACCCAAGCAGGAGACCTCGAAAGAGGAACCCAAGCAGGAGACCTCGAAAGAGGAACCCAAGCAGGAGACCTCGAAAGAGGAACCCAAGCAGGAGACCTCAAAAGAAGAATCCAAGGAGACTTCTGAATATCCATTAGTTACTGTCACAGTAACTGATGATGAGTCTTCGGCTAGCGTTCCGGCTGATGCAACTGTATATGGGCAGTCAGCCTATAATACAGTTACAGACGAGGTTGAGACAAAAGCAGCCGATGATGAAAAGGCTGCTAAAAAAGCAGCTGAAAAGGCTGATGAAAAGGCTGCTAAAAAAACTGAGGAAAAGGCTGCTAAAGTAGAAAATTCGAAGCCTTCAACTTCAAAACCTGAGGAAAAAGCTGAGGAAAAGGCTGCTAAAGTAGAAAATTCGAAGCCTTCAACTTCAAAACCTGAGGAATCATCTGACATTACCTCTATTCCTACTGCTGAAGAAGCAGAGGAAATTGAGGTTAACACGGAGTTGAAGGAGACTTCTTTGGATGAGTCTCTCTTCAATTAAAAATTTCTCCACTGTAACGTTTAATAGCGTTATGGTGGAGTTTTTTATGCTTAAAAAAATAAATAATATAAATAAGTTATTCACAAAATCTAATATTTATTGTATAATATAATTGTTATAGGTTGATATAAATATTTTACCTAGTAAGGAGACAAGCTATGAAAGAAATAAAAAGATTAATAATACCTTTTTTGTGTATAATAATTGTATTATTAGTTATGAGTATAAATTATGTTAGTAAAAAATTAAACTTAGAATATTCTACTTTAGTTATATTTGGAGATAATATTACTAGTTCAGATTCTAAATATGAATATAAGCCATTTGTAAAAAATGGAGGAATATATATTGCCGTTGAAACAATAAAAAGTGCTATTGATAGTAGTATATATTATGATAAAATTTCTACAAAAGTTATAGTAACTACAAATAATGATGTAGTTAAATTAAAAATTGATGAATCTAAAATATCTAAAAATTTTGAATATTTTGATATATCGACTCCAGCACTTATTGTAAATGGTAACCCATATATAGATATAAATCTATTAAAAGATATATATAACATAGATATAAATTATGATGAAGAAAATAATACTATAATTATAGATAAATTAGAAAATAATAAAGCTAAAGTAAAATATTCTAGAGTTAATGTATATGATGATATTTCTACAAAATCTAATATAATTACTACTTTAAATAAAGATGATGAAGTAATAGTATATACTGATAGTTTAAAGCATAATAGGTGGTATAAAATAAAAACGAGTACTAATAACATAGGATATATTTCTAAAAATAGTATAGGTGATATACAAACTATTTCTCAAAATGATGGTACAGACGATGAATCTAATAACAAAAAAATTATTATGTTTTGGCAACAAGGAAATGATTTAGATGTACTAGGTAGTGAAAAATTAGATGGAGTAAATGTTGTATCACCATCATGGTATGAACTTAAAAATTCATCAGGGGAAATATCATCAAAATTTAATAGCTCATATTATAATAAAGCAAAGGAATATGGTTATGAAATTTGGCCAATTATAGATAATGGATTCGGTTCAGGTACTGGATACTCAACTAATACCACATCAATGTTAAATAGTGAATATAATAGAGAAAATTTTATAAAGAATCTAATAAAGACACTTAAAGAAGATAATGTAACTGGCATAAATTTTGATTTTGAGTCTATGAAAGAAGAAGATAGAGATCTATATACTCAACTTATTAAAGAGTTGGCACCTTTTTTAAGAAAAGAAAATATAAAGCTATCAGTAGATATATATTTTGTTAAGTATTTAGATAGAAAAGAGTTAGGAAAAGTTGCTGATTATCTAGTTATAATGGGATATGATCAAAGAGGTGATTGGTCATCTGAAGCAGGTTCTATTGCAGAAATATCATGGGTTGAACAAAAAAATGTGGAATCCTTAATTAATGATTCTAAAGTTTCAACAAATAAAATAATACTAGGAATACCATTTTATACATTGTTATGGACTGAAAAAAATGGAAGTTTATCTTCAAAAGTTTATAGTATGAATCAATGTCAAAAGTTTATACAAGATAACAATTTAGTTCCTGTATGGGATGAGGACGCAGGTCAAAATTATGTTGAATATACAGTAGGAGCTACAAAATATAAATTATGGCTTGAAGATGAAGCTTCTGTAAAGAGAAGAGTTGAGACTGTTAATAAATACAGACTTGCTGGAATTAGTGGATGGAAAAAAGGATTAGAAACAGATAACGTATGGAAAGTTATTAGTGAAAATATAAAATAAATATTTTAAATCATTTTTTTATATTAAGAGAGTATCAAAAATTATGATACTCTCTTAAAAAACTTAAGGAGATTATATATAGTTTAAGTTAAGATAAATTATCTAATGCTAGGAAAAGTTATAAATTACTTAACTTTAACCTAACTAATATATAGTATGTCTTATTTTTTATCTGTGTTACAAAAAAAGAAAAATATTTATTTAAATACTTGCATATATTTTGAAGAAAAACATATAGTGTAGTATAAAATATATGAGGAGGAAAAAGGATGAATATAAACACAGAAAGAAAGACAGTTTGTTTAAATAAATGTAGTGTAAATCAATATATAAGTAGTTGGATAGAACAAGATATAATTGTTCCAGATACCAAACCTGATGCTATGAAAATAGTATATATAAATGTAACTCCATATGTTTCAGATATTGAGGTACAAAGTAATAAAATAAAGGTAATAGGAAAAATAAATTATTTTATTATTTATAAAGTAAATGATGAAAAATTTAATACAAGAGGATTATTTGTTACATATCCATATACCGAAGTGCTTGATGCAAATGGTATAGAAAAAGATATGGATATATCAGTAGTACCTTGTAGCAAAAATGTTATTTTTTCACTTCCAAATGAAAGAAAAATTGCTGTAAAAACAGAGGTTTTATTTAAAGTAAAAGCTAAGTGTAAAACAGATATAAACCTTATAAATTCTTTTAATGATGAAAGTATTGAATGTAAAATGTGCGAAACATCATTTAATAATATAATTAATCAAACCAAAAGTATTATTGCTTCTAAAGAGGATATAATGTTACCGAAAGAAGCAGAAGATTTTTTTGAAATATTAGATATAGATGTTAATATTATTAATACTGAATTTAAAGATAGTTATAATAAAATAATGGTAAAAGGTGAAATTCAGGTAAAAATGTTATACTTATGTGATTTAGATAATGAACAAGTAAAAAAAGTAAGTTTTAATATTCCTTTTTCATCTATGATAGAAATGGAAAATATTAATGAAAAATCTAAGTTTGATATACAATATACAATACAAGATTTTAATTTAAAGCCTAATACAGATATAAGTAATAAAACTATGAATGTTGATTATAAAATAGAGGCAGATGTTACTATGTTTGAGGAAGAAAATGTAACTTTTGTAGATGACTTTTATAGCCAAACTAAAGAGTTATTATATAATGATTCAAGAGTAGATGTAGTTAATAAAAGTATAATAATTGATAAAAATATAGGAGTAGTAGAAACCATTACTAATATTTTACCTAATAATACTAATGTTATAGATTATAATTTAGATATAAATTCAATAAATACTACAGTAAATGGTAATGGGGTTCATGTAGAAGGAAATGCTAAAGTAACTATTCTTGTCCAAAATACTGAAACACAAGAAATAGATAGTAAAACTATTGAGGTATTAGTAAATGAAGATATATTATTAGATAATGTAAGTAGTGATGCTAAAATTAGTGTTGAAATAAGTAATAATGGAATAAATCTTACACAGAACGAAAATGATATACAATTAGATATGAATATTTTAGTTAAAAACTATATTGAAAATGTAAGTTCAATTAATTTAATTAATGATATTAATGACGACAAATTAGATTTAAGTAATATTGATAGTATGAATATATATATAGTAAAACCAGGAGATACTTTATGGAATATAGCAAAGAAATATAAAACTAGTGTTGATAAATTACTTGCAACTAATGAAGATATTTTAGATAAAGATAATATTAATATTGGTCAAAAAATATTAATAATAAGGTAGGATATGAGATTAAAATATTATACTAGAACTTTAAGACAAATTGATTTAAAAAAATCATTTGTCTTTTTTACTATCTTTTGTATATTGGTGGCTATAGTTATATATATATTAAACAAAAATATCGAACCTAGCATAAAAGTTATGAGTGAGTCTAATGTAAAATCTATGGCACTTAAAGTTTGCAATGAAGCTGTATATAAAAATATAGAAGATATAAAATATGAAACATTAGTTAACGTTGAAAAAGATAAAAATGGTAAAGTTTCTTCTATAAGTGCTAATATTGTAGAAATGAATAAATTATCAAATAAGGTTACTTTAGATATTCAAAGTGGATTAGAAAAAGAAGAAAATAGATATATATATTTTCCTATAGGTAGTTTATTTAGAAATACTATTTTTGCTGGACGTGGACCTAGAGTAAAAATAACAGTTATTCCAGCAGGAGACATTAAATATGAATTTAAATCTTATTTTGAAAGTGCAGGTATAAATCAAGTAAAACATAGAATAGTTTTAGTAGTAAATATTAATTTAAAAGTTTTGGCACCTTTTTATATTGATACTAATGAATACACTAATGAAATTGTTATTGCTGAAACTATAATTGTAAGTGATACTCCAAATTCTTATTATAATATAAATGGAGTAGATGGAATAAACGCACTAGATTCAATTAATGTAGAAAATTAGAATAAAATTTATAAAGTTTTAAATTTTTGAAGATCATTTTTTCTATTTTTTATAAAAATATTTATATAGTATTTAGCTATTTAAACTAATTATAAAAATTAAACTTAATATAAAAAAATAAAACATGTTTAACTTTAAGTTTTCAATATAAGTATAAAAAATATTACTTATAAAATTAAAATTTTTTTTAGAAATCATAAAAATATGTAAATGTATAATAAATTATCTACATTTACATATTTTATCAATATCTTACTATATTTTTTGGCTTACCATTTAAAAAAATTTATTAATAGAGATATAATTTTAATTAAAAATATTATATAAATTTTATTTCAAATGTTAAATATATAAATAACACTAGAAGTAACTAATTTTAAAATAGCTTTATTATTATATTTATATATAACAGATTATATAAAATTTTCATAAAATATATGTATAAGTATATATATATTAAATGCTTATAAGTTATTGCATCTTTTGAAAGTGAGGTGTGAATAATGGAAAATGAAAAATTAATTAGGATTGAGGAAAATAATAAAAATAGTATTAAAAGACTAGATAATTTAGAGAAAAAAATCCAGGATATATCTAATAATACGATATCTATAAAAGAAGTTGCTATGGAATTAAAGCAAATGAGAGATGAATTAAGTAAATTAGAATATAGGGTAAATGGATTAGAGCAAAAGCCTAAAAAAAGATGGGATAACATGATTAATCAAATTATATCTTTAATAGTAGCTGGGATAGTAGGATATTTCTTATCAAAATTTAGTATGTAGAATGTAATTTTGAAAGTAAATTATATAGTTTAAGTATATATTATTGTAACTTATAAGAAAAAAGGTTATAAAGTAACAAATGATAAATATTTAAATAATATAAAATTTCTAGTTAATGTTACGTTAAATTAAAAAATTTCCTATAAAAAGTATTAATATTCTTTGTAATAAAAAAAGTATATCTGTTATATATAATTATTGATATACTTTTTATAGTTTTTGATATAAATGAAAAGATAAATTTCATTATTATTGGTTATTTACATAATTTGCAACATTTTGATAAAAATCTTATTAATTTTTTATTTAAAATTACAAAGCTAATTTTATATATTATATTAAGTTATAACTATGATAGAATGTACATATATTTAAATAATTATCTAAATATAAAGACAATTATTTTTTAAAATTAAGTAGAAAAAATAAAATGTTTTGAAATTGTAATTAATTCTTTAGAATTAGTTATATTTTTATATAATAGTTTTTTATTTAGTAAAATGGTATAAAAGAA
The DNA here is from genome assembly GCA_947626975.1 of uncultured Clostridia bacterium. Classification (GTDB taxonomy): domain Bacteria; phylum Bacillota; class Clostridia; order TANB77; family CAG-465; genus CAG-465. Next base: position 3,114 of record CANQUF010000030.1, on the reverse strand, counting down.
TATATATTTTATATAGCTTATATATATTAAAAATAGTTGCTACTTTGTTACTATTGAATATACTAAATAAATTTGTATATTACGTGTATATTGCGTGTATATTAAGCATTAAATTTTTGCAACTTTTAATAGCTTTTAATAACTTTTTTAAACATAAATAATAACCGGTAATACCAATGGTTACCGGTTTTTTGTAAGTGTTGTATTGATTTGTAAAAAACTCTCGTAATTATCTCTTTGATAGAATGCTTTTGCTTAAAATAAAGTTTTTTAAGGATTTTTGTTAGTTACGTGATAGTTACTCTAAAAGATTTACAGCTTCTATTAGCTCCGAAATATCTTTATGAGTATATACTTTATCTGTTATATCTTGAGATGAATGACCCATAATTCTTTTTATACATAATTTATTTGCTCCTGCGGAATCCATTAGTGATGCAAATGTGTGCCTAGTATCATGTGGATTATGTTCCATTCTTAGTTTTTCCATTATATTATCAAATTTTTCTCTTTTGTAATTTGAATATTGCATTTGTTCTTGTTTAAAATTAGTTATAAGCCAAGTAGTATTTTTATCATACCATTTTTGAATGTAAGGTACAATTTTTTCATGAATAGGAATTATTCGGTTTTTTCCTGCATCTGTTTTTATTCCACCAACCATATATCTTTTATCTATAAATACATTTTCTCTCTTTATAGTTAAAAGTTCACCTATTCTTAAACCAGTATAAATCATTATCAAAATAGTATCTATATAGTCAAGATTTTTTTCATTATTAAATAACAATTGTATTTCATCTTTAGAAAATGGTTTTCTATTTAATTTTCCTTCATTTTTACCAATATCAATATATTGAGAATATTTTTTTATTGATACATCATTTTCTATAGCATAGTTATATAATTGATTAAGAAGTGTTTTAATTAATTTTCTAGTCGGATAAGCTTTTCCACTATTATCAATTACAGATTGCATGTGATTTTTTCTTATATCAATAAATTTCATATCATAAAGAGGTTTACAGTAGTTATATCCGACTTTATAATTTACTATAGCATTATCGCTTACTTTAGGAAAATGTTCTTTTGACCACTTATTATATAATTCAGAAAAAGTTATTTTAGATTTTTCTATATCATAAGGATTCATATTATAATCTGCTAAAGCATTCATTGCCAAAGGGCGTGTTTCGTAATATCCTATAGTTTGATATAACTGTTTTCCATCATCTGACCATCCTATTGTTCTTCTAGCTATATAAGGTTTTCTTCTTTTTCCAGATAGTTTATATATACTACCGTATCCGTTTGGATTTTTCATAAAAATACACTCCTTTCAAACAAACGTTTCTTGAAAAGAGTATAAATATAATATATAATATATAATATATTCATAAGCACTTTTCAAGTGATTGTGTTAGATAATGTACAAAGTTTGGTCGCCGAGTACATTATCTTTTTATATTTTTCTTCTTATTTCTTTTACTATCCCTAAAATTTTAACTGGTAGTTGTAATATTTCTTTGTTAGTGTAAGATACAGAATTATATTCTTGCTGATTAATGGGTTCTAAAGTAATACCATTATTCTTTTTTATAACTCTTTTAAATGTGCCATCATCTCCATTAACCATCACAATTGCATCTTGACCGCTCTCACAATCATCTTGTTTAAGAACAATTATAGTATCTCCATCAAGATATTTAGGCCACATTGAACTTCCTTTTACTTTAAGTGCAAAATACTCTTTACCACCTTTTAACATTTCTTCTGATATATCTTCATAATCTATTATATCTTCTATTAGCTCAATGGGTATTCCAGCAGGTATTGAACCTAAGACGGGAATCTTTACTGTTTTAGTTTGGTGTGTGCTACTAGAGGATTGCGTAACAAAGTCTTTTTTTATACTACTATAAAATTTTATTAATTTCTTTACTTCAATTGAAGCAGTATGTAACAAATCAACTCCAAAAGAGTAAAGTACCATTTTGTAGTTTGTAGATAAATTATTTTTATCTGCAAAATTAGTTATTTCTTCACAATCAATAGAACTTTCTTTTGAGTTAAATATTTGATTATTTATAATATCATATAATTCATTTATTTGTTCTTCTGTTAAGAATTTAGATAATTTTTTCCTATATGAAATAAATTTACCATCTATCTTTTTTTTAAGAATACTTGTAGAAAAAGCAGGAAGATTAAAATACCCACACACTTCCATTAATTCTTCATAAGTAGTAACACCTTTTGAGTTATCAGCTATCTTTTTTAAAATATCTGGTTTGGGCGGATTTTCAAGTTCTTTCCTAACAAGTTTTGAGATGGTGGTTCTATTGACATTACATTCATTTGAAAAATCCCTCAAACTGTTAAATTGCAGAATTATGTCTTTTAATATATCTGAAAATCTATCTTTATCAAACATATTGAAACCTCCTTATCAGTATTATAGCATAACCAAAAATAAAAATCAATAAAAAATGTCAAAAAAAAATGACAAAAAGTATTGACAGAGAAAAAACAATATGATATATTAGTTGTGTCAATTAAAAATGACACAGTCTGAAAGTGAGGTGGACAATATGAATATAAATATTGATAAAGTTAAGGAATTGATTTACAAAAAGTTTAGAAATAACAAATCATTTTTTGCTGATGAAATAGGCGTGGATAGAGCTTATCTTTCTACAATTTTAAATGGAAATGGCAAAGAAGATAGTCCTAAAGTATGCAATGGTATTATAAACTATTGTAAAAAAAATAATATTGATTATAAACAATATATTTTTTTACCTTAGTGTCAATAAAAAATGACAAAAAAGGGGGGGTGAAAATGTGGAAAAAAACATATCAATTTTAAAAGCTGCAAACTTAATGGGTAAGTCAAAACAATTTTTAAGAGTTGGATTACAAAGAGGAATTTTCCCTTTTGGTTATGCTATAAAAAGTGATAACAGTTCGAAATGGAATTATTATATTAATCCTTTTCAGTTTTACGAATACATAGGAAGACCTGAATTATTTAGTAAGGAGGTGAGTTAAATGAAAAAGTTTTTAATGTTTATTTTAGTAATATCAATGTTTGTATTAGTTGCATATTTAGAT
>CANQUF010000029.1 GCA_947626975.1 uncultured Clostridia bacterium | reverse complement strand
TCTGTTGATAAAGAAAAAATGGAAAATGAAAAAATTAGAAGGGTTTCATTAGATAAATTTTATGAAATAGTAACTGGGGATAAAGAAGCATTTTATAAAATTTGTATGGAACTTCCTAAATTGATTGATGAAATTATAGAAGAAAATAAAGAATTGCAAGTAGGAACAGACACTGTTATTGATGAATTAAGGGAACAAAATCCAGATTTATTAAAAGCATTATATTTATTGGCATTTAAAGAATATGAGGGATTTGATAAAATTTAATAGTTTAACAAAGGAAGAGCAAAATGTAAGAGTATATAGATAGTTACTGTTATATTTTGCTTTTGATATAAAATGATATAAAATATTGGAGAATAAGGTTGAAAAATAATTACAATTTTGGCGGTGTCAAACTTCATTTAAAATTTAATCAACGTACAAAAAGTATGCCTCATAAATTTTAAACTTGTTTTCCTAGCCAAAATTTAATTCTTTTCCAACTAGATTTGTGCCTTAGGAAGGAATAATTATAAATATGGATAATAATGAAAATACTGAGATTATAGAAAAGTATAAATTAAAGGATATATTAACATCATCAAATATAAATTTTTTTATTTGGATCAGGTATTAATGGAAAAGCTTTTCCACAATTAAACGGATTTAAAAAAACAAATATGTTATTAGAAGAAAAATATACAGGAGATAGTACAAATTTTGAAGATAAATTAAATTCTTTACAAGAAGAAGATAAAAAATTAGTTGTTGATATGTTTTTAGAAGAATTTAATGGATTTATAGGAAATATAAATTATAATCATCAAGATATTATTGATATTAAAGAATTATTCAAAAATATTTATGAGTTAATAGATAAAAAAGAAGATAGACAAATAGAAAGTTTTAAATGTAATATATTTACTTTAAATTATGATGATGTTGTAGAAAACACATTAGAGAATAATAGTTATTTTAACAAAGTTATAACTGTGGATAAATTTGTAAGAACTAATATTTTTGATATGGTATGCTTTAACTACAAATATAAGAGATATATTCCAACATTTATTGTTACAAAATTACATGGTAGTGTGACAAAAGGAAAATTGAATAGTGATACAGTCATCTACCCACGGAAATGAAAAATATAAAACAGCATTGGGAAGTAAATTTTCTGAACTTATGTTTTTAATGAAATCTCAATTAATAAGGAGAAATTCTATTTTATTTGTAATTGGATATTCAGGAAATGATAAACATCTAAATGAGATTATTTCTGATAGTATAGAAGCTGGTTTGTGTGTGATATGGTTTAATTATTCTAAAAAAGAAAATGATAAAGATATATTACTTCCAGAAGATTTGCTAAAACATAAAGAAAAAATAATTATAATAGATCAGCTTAGCGAACCTATTGGAACTGTAAGAAGATGTAGTAATATTATAAAAGAGGTATTAGATGAAAATAGGTAAAATTGTTGAAGTTATTGGAACAAAAGTAAAAGCAATAATATATGAAAAAATGCCACCATATATATTATATAATACTACCATAATTTCTGCACCACAAATTAATACTTATGTTAAAACACGTATAGGATTAAATACAATTATATGCCAAATTGTCGGAGAATATTTAAAATTAGATAATAAAGAATCTAAAGAAATAGGATATTTTGTAGAATTGGAAGTAAAAGGAAGAATTCAGAACAAAAATTTTTTAGGTGGATTAAGATTATTGCCATTTGTTGATGCTGAAGTAGAAACTCTTGAAAAAGAAGATTATGAAATATTATTTTCGAAACCAGAATTTGCAATTACAATTGGTACAAATTTATTTGATGACTTTAATAAAATAACATTAGATATTAATAAGTTAATCCCATCACATATAGGAATATTTGGAAATACTGGCAGTGGAAAATCAAATACAATGGCTAAAATATTAAAAGAATATTTAAAGGTTGTTAAAAACTATCCTAATAAAATTAATTCAAAAATTTTAATATTTGATTTAAATAATGAATATGGAAATAATGCTATTTGCCAAATTTCAGAGAAAAAAATTTATAATTTGTGTACAAGAAATGATACCGGCGATAAGATACCTTTTAGATACAATAGTATAACAGCAGAAGATTGAGGAATAATTTTAAATGCAACAGAAAAAACACAGATGCCTATAGTAAAAAAAGCTTTAGAAAATACTAAACAAGATATTTCTCAAAATCCTAATTATGGTACAGATTTAATCAAAAGATTGCTGCTATTTTAGTGATTGAAAAATATAATACAAAATATAATACAAAATATGAAAAACTTGGTAAAAGTTAAAAACTTTTTCATGTTTTTTTTTAAACTTAACTAATAATAAAAGATAGTATAATTAATATAGATGAAGGATATTGTATGAAGAAAATAAAAAGAGAAGATTAGTTATCTATAGTAATAAATTTCAAAGAACAGCAAGTAATAAAAGTAATGGCAGGAATTAGAAGGTGTGGTAAATCAACTTTATTAGAGTTGTTTAAATACTATTTAAAAAAATGAGGGAGTGTAATTATAACTGTGTAAAGTGAATTTTGGAATAAAAATTTGATAATAATTGGCAAAACTTTATATTATTTTCATATTTTTATTATGTGCAATTTTCCCATTTTTATACATTTTTTCCAATATTTTACACAAATAAAAATTATATTTTTGCACATAATATATAATTTAGGTATTATCATGAGATTATTATTTTACCCTGATTTTTATACCTCTTCTAGTATTTATAAATTGTAGCCTATCTTCAAATGCTATCTTAAACTTAGATAATGTTTGACCAAAATTACTATATAGTGATGTCTACTTTTGGGTTATATCTACTAGTTATAAATATATACTTTTTAGTATTCATAATCTGGTTTAAATATTGTTTTAGATTTAGTTGTTTTTCTTAATTGTCTATTTTATCCCTCTAGTATATTTTGTTATATATATTATCTTTTTTACATTATCTTCATATTCAAAATATGTTGATAATTTATCCCACTTATTTAACCATGAATCTAGCACCATAGCCATTTATTCTCATTAGTAGTATAACTTTATTATATCCTAAAACAACAAGACAGATGAGCAATCACAAGAGTTTTTAAAGTTCATTACACGATTTTAAATTACAATATTATTACGTAAATATTACAGTAAAATTAAAACCAATTTAATTATGTAAAAAGTAAATTAATATATATTTACAAAAAAAATATGTATGATATAATTTAAAAAGTAAGAGTGTAATTTTTTTGTAGAGGTATATATGAATATTGAGAATGAAAATAATAATTTAAAAGAAGAAAACGTTAATAATAATCAAAATGTAAGTAATGATGGAAACAATCAAACTTTTATTCCATCATATATGAGGTCTAATGATGATAGTGCAAACTTATCAAGCAAGAAAAAGAAAATAAAAAATAAAAATAATAAAAATAAAAGAGGAGTATCTGTAGTTTGGGTATTTATATTTTGTATAATAGTAATAATTTTATCAATTATATTTATTCCTAAAATTTTTAATAATATACGAGCACAGCGTCACACGGATTATGATGAGTATATGGATAAATATGGATTTTTACAGTTGTATGACGATAAAAATTTCAATAATTCAGATGAAGTAAAAAAATCAGAGTTAATAAAAATTATATTAGCAGCTTCTTTAAAACTTGATGATGATAGTGTAGATTTATATATTAAAAATCAAAATAAGAATGATGCATATATTGATGAAGAAGGAAATCTTGTTTTTGAAGCAGTGGATATTGCAATGGAAGATGAAAATGCTGAAGTAGATACAAATAATGATGATAGTAAGAAAGAAGAATATAAAAATCAAAATTGGATGATATATGCAGCTGATATGGGATTGATAAAACAAGATTATATTACAAAAGATAATTATAATGATAAAGCTACATATAAGGAAGCTATAGAATTATTAGGTGAAGCTAAGATTAAATTATTAGTTAAGGAATTAAATACTGATGTAAATCCTAAATTTAAAGATTTTGATAGTTATGATGAATCTGTACAAATTGCTTTATCTGATTTAGTAGCAAATCATATTATTGATGATTCAGAAGATAAGTTAAATGGAGATAAAAAACTTACTAAGAAAGTATTTAATGAACTTATCATTAAATATGTAAATGAATATAACTTAATTACTGAAAATGGTGATAAAATTAATATAGTTGATGAAAAGAAGCCATCTAATGAAAAAGATTTTCCATATACACTTGCAAGTGTTGATAAATCAGTATATGAAATTGAAAATTACAAAGAAAATGATAATTATAAAACACCTATTGAATGTTTTTCAAATATTAAGAGTCAATATTCTTCATTTGGAAGTATAATAGATTCATACTTTAGTTTAATACTTAATATAAATTATGAAAATGTAAATCAAGATGAATTAGAAGAAAAACTTATTGATCTTACAGATGGAAGAGTAAGTTCTAAAAAAATTAATGATTATATTAACTTTGTAAAAGAAAATAAAATACAAATGACAGGAAGTGCTAAAGTACAGTACCCAGCTATATATTTTGATGGAACTAATTATAGAGTAAGAACATTAATAGAGTTTAATATTGAAAGTTCAAATACATTAGATAATGTACTATTTGCAGATGAAAATTCAAAATATAATCTAGGAAAAAACAGTATGTATATTGATGTACCTATATTAAAAATTGATAATGGATATTATACAGTTGCAATTTCAATTGATGATATGATAGCAGGTAAAGTTAAAAAGATAGATCAAGATAAAATTCAAAAGCAATTTGAAGATCCTATTATACAAGTAGATGAAAGTGATAATGTAGAATCAAATGAAAATAACAGTGAAGATGAAGTTAAAGATATAAATGAAGAAGATATTGTTGTGGATGATGTAGTAGAATAAAATTTTAGGTTAAAGAGGTTTATATGGAAAAAGATAATATAAAGAATAATATTAAAAAAAAAGATACAAAAAGTACAAATAAAAAATTTGTTTTTATAGTTATATTAGTTATAATATTATGTGCCCTATTAACACTTTTTGCTATTAAGAGTAAAAATGATAAGGCAAATATATATTCATATGACGATTATATGGATATATTAGGATTTACTAAATACTTTACTGATGATAGTGAATACGTAAAAAAAATAGAAGCAATAAAAATTATACTATGTGTTGCTAGTAATACCAATGATTTACAAAAATATCAATATTCAACTAAGGAAAATGAAGATGATAGATGGATAGATATTGCATATGATTTTAATGCAGCTCCAAATTATTATTTCGATAATAATAAAGATGCAAACATTTCTTTAGTAGATACAATTGAATTATTAGGAATGACAAAAGAAAATGTATTAAAAAAAGAAATTAGTGATACAGAAGATATAAAACTAACTGATTATAATGAATATTATGATTATTATCAAAAATATATAAAAGATATGATAGCAACTGGAGTTATAGATAACAAAGAAGAAAATTTAAACGGATATGAAGATATAACTAAATCTAAATTTAACGAAATACTAGTAAGATATATGTTTAAAAATAACATATTAGTAAGAGAAGAAGAAAAAATAGATTATGATAAAACAATGAAATTAGATAAAACTAAAGGATACCCTTTTGTTTTAGAAGGTATAGATGATAGTTCATATAACAAAAAGTATGAAGTAGTAAATCAAGATAACTTCTTAACTCCAAATGAAGTATACAAAAAATTTGGAAGAGTAAGTTATAACACTTTAGATTTTTATTTAGAAAAGATTTTAAATATTGATTATGAAACTATAGATGAAAATATTTTTTATAATAATATAGGATTCTTAAGTAAATATACAAAAGATGAAATAACGGAATATGTAAAATACGTAAAAGATAACAAAATAAAAGTATCTTCTGAAGCTAAAATAGTAAAACCAATTGTATATTTTGATGGAGAAAATTATAGACTAAGAGTACAAATAAATTATGAAATATTAAATTCTGATACTGATAAAAATATTTTCTTATTTGATAAAGGTTTAAATAAAAAATATAGCAAAAAAGATACAATATGTTTAGATTTAAAAATAGATGTTAATGATACAGGATTTATATCTAAATTTATTTAAATAAAAATAATATAATAAGTTATATTGAATATTATGTTATAAAAAATTAAAATTATAATAATTAAATATTTGAAAATATGTAGAAAAGTACATAAACTGGAAAACAAAAATCGACTATGATATAATAAGAAAAAACATAGCCGATTTTTCTATGTTTGAAAGACTAACTATTAATTGTCAATATTTTTTTAGTAATTTGTAGATAAAAACTTGCATAACAAATAGAAGTTTTTAAGCCTTTTTTTTAAAACTTCTGCAACCGTTGCAACTATAAGAATGGGTTTATTTGAATACTTAATATATATTAATACTAAAATATTAATATCAAGTATTTACATATATAAGTATTCATATTTATGGCACTTACGCAGTTTCAAACAACAAAATGTCGCGAATATGTACTTTGAAAATAAATGTTATTTAAATTAAAAGATATTTCATTAGTTAAAATTTTGAAGATAGTTCTAACTAATTTATTACAAACATGACCTAATGTAATTCTATAATTTTTACCTTGAACAAGTTTTGCGATATAATAATTGTGAAAAGTTTCATTATTTTATATAATATAAGCAACTCTATAGATTGCATAGCAAGGTAAGTGGAACCACGTTTAGAAATTTTCATACTGTCTGATTGAAAATTCCCAGACTTTTGAATAACTGGATCTAAAATAGAAAATGCTACCAATTTAGAAGGGGTACTAAATTTTTTAATATCACCAATTTCGCTAATAATCATAGCTTCTGAAATATAATCAACACAAGGTATGGTAAAAATAGATTAATTTAACCAATTCATTGGTATCATAATGTTTATGCCAATATCTTTTATTTGATTTTGATATAATCTTAAATGTTTAATTAAACATTGTATTTGTAATCCAATAGCGGGGTATCTAAACTGATATTTTTTTAGCTAAAGACTTTAATTGTAGATCTTTATCATAGTTGAATTTATCTTTAGAATTATTATATAGTAAATTAGTTAAATCATCAATTCTGCAATGAGCTATAGCTTTAGCAGAATAAAATTTTTTAAGTATTAAACATTGAGCAATTAGAGTAGTATCAATGTTATATGTCTTAGTTTTTCTAATATTAGAATTGCGAAGAGTATCAGTTTGAATTGGATTAATAACACAAATTTGATAAACCATGCTGAAAAAGAAAAAAGATAACATTTTCAGCATAATGACAGTGGATTCTATACCAATTAAGCAGTCTTGAATTTCTCAATTTCTTCAAGTAAATTCATAAAACATTAACGAGAATTTTCAAAAGGAAAAGATTTTACTATAACTTTACTATCTGAGCTAACAACAGATGCAAAGTCTTTGAATTTTGCAATATCAATGCTGATGTAAACCATAGTTGTTTAGCCTATGTAATAAAATTTATCAAGAACTGTGACAACATCCAACTAGTTTTATTACTTGTAACCTTTCATGAATGAAAGTTCAAGGACTTATCTAACTAATTATCAATTAATAATAAAACTGTGGTAATATTTTTGCAGAATTAGTTAAAACTACAATGAGAACAAATAGTCCATAGTTTTAACATAAGATGGTTATATCATACATTAACATAATTATCTATAAAGGTTTATAGGTTGCATTTTAAAAATCTATTATACAAGGAGAAATAAATAATGGTAAAACATGAAAAAATATCAGAAGAAAAGATTTTTAAAAGAGTTTACTAGTTAAAATAATATAAGTACAGTAAAATACATTTAAAAAGCTTTAAAAGATATGTTTAGATATACCTTACAAGAAATGTTAGAAGCAGAACTAACAACTAAAATATAACATCAAAGTATGAGTATACAGATGGACCGAAATAAAATTATATAATTTTACCACTATATCCTTCTATATGATGATGTGTTTCTGAATGTTTATTAAACTCTTTTTTCAATTGCATTTTTTACTATTCTTTGTAATATTCCATTTTTTCCTGTTATATCTTCTAATGTTTTGCACTTTTAAAGTTCTTCTTCGTAATTAAAATTTTATATATCAATTTTTCTCATTTTTCTTCTAGTTTTGTATTTTTCTTATTTTTTCATCGACTTTTATTTTATACTTTTCTTTCATTATACAAAACAAACTGTGAAAAATATGTCATATATTTTCCACAGTTTAAATTACATTCTTACTAAAGCAAATTGTAGGTTATTTTAAATTTTTGTTACAAGAATATAAAAATATTCTTCTTTAAAGTAAATATATAATTTACAAGAATAATTTTGAGAATATTTTAATACTAAGTTTTGATTATCATTGATGACATATTTCATTTGATAATCATCAAAATTTGCTTCTATCTCCTCAAAAGGCTTTTCAATAGTTGCAAAGTTCCATGTTCTATATATATTTTCAAAAATATCATAATATATTTCTTTATTTTCTTGTGAAGTTATACTTGCTTTAACATCAATTATGTCACCAGGATTGTATACTTTACCATTGAAAGTTTCCATAATATAATCTGCATAATCTTTAAAATTAATTTCGCCACTCATATAATATATACCATTTTTAACTACTATGGAATTTTCATCTACTTCAGGCTTAGGATACTTTTGTGTAACATCAACTAATTTACTAGATTCACTTGATTCTTCCACTACTTCACTTGAAGCCTTTGATGTATCTTCTGAAGTTTGAGTAGATGTTTCAACGGATATATTACTGGAAGAACTGTTATTGATAGACATGCTCTCAGATTTTTCTTCTACTACAGAAATATCGCTTCTCGATTCAGTATTTTCAGTTGGTTCTGTAGTATTTACTTCAGAATCGTGTACTTCATTTGAAATACTTGAATTAAATTCTGATACTTCAGAAGTATTAGAATTCTCTGGAATAGAATTATCAGAGCATGCAGTAAAGCTACACATAGCGAATACGATCATGAGGCTTATTAAAGCACAAATAAATTTTTTCATAAAAAAACCACCTTTAAAATTATTTTTTGGATATATAATATATCGTAAGGACATTATAACATGCTATTATATTTATGTCAACATTTTTTTGAATTTTTTTTAAAAAATTGAATTTTAAAAAAATTTTAGGAAAATGGGGAATATGCTTATTTTTAGATAATATCTATTTTTTTCATAGTAGTAACAATTTTAGATATAAATGCAACAGAATTTTCTATAAAAAGTTACTACTCAGGGTAAGAAACTAATACTTTGAAAACATCAAGTGATCTTTTTCTAGCAGTTTTTACTATACTTAATATATTTGTAAAAACATTTAATCCATTATCACTCCTAAAAC
>CANQUF010000028.1 GCA_947626975.1 uncultured Clostridia bacterium | reverse complement strand
TATGTAGAATTGTTATTCCCTAAAGTGGCAAAAATTATTTTCCCTTTTTTGGTAATTTTAGTATTGACTTTTATAAAGAAAGTTATCAATTGCACCCATTACATTACTTCCTGACGAAAATTGTAGATGAAGTGGATTATTAGTTGAGACATTATAAAAATGTACAAGAATAAATAGAGAGTATTCGATAAGAAATTTTTAGCTCTTAATATGAAATTTAATTATGTATCATGTATGTTAAAAATGAATTTGATATTAAAGAATGTCTTTATTATAGATCTAAAAGAAATCCCGCGTGTAAAATACGTGGGATTTTTAGATTTATCTTTCAACTATTTTTAATATTTAAATGCTAAAATTGTTAATTTTATGAGTGTGTATCTTATAACCTATTATAAAATATAACTACTTGTTATTGGGAATAAATAATTTACATTTACATATACCAGTAGAAATAAATTCATCACAAGGACATAAATTTTCATCTATTTGCTTAATTTTACATGGACAATATCCATTTTTTTTCTCTGTACCTTCAATAATATTAAATACAAAATTTTTATCTGGATTTATTCTATAACCTTTCATACAATCCTCCTTTAATTATAATTAATATTCTATAAAGAATAAGAATATGTAAAAATGTGTTACATATATTATAATATAATGTTTGAAAGGAAATATATATGTCAAAAATTTGGTCGTTTATGATAATTATAAGTATTATTATAGCATTTTTTATTGGAAATCCAGATATAATTATAAATAGTATAATGGATAGTTCAAAAAATGCTATAGAAAATGTAATTACACTTGCAGCTATGATATGCTTTTGGAGTGGGATTTTTAATATATTTGATAAGACAAGTATATCAAAAAAATTTTCAAAGATATTTAAAATATTTTTTAAAAAAATTTTTAATACTAAAGAATTAAGCGATAAAGCTCAAGAATATATGAGCATGAATATTTCAACAAACATAATAGGTATTGGAAATGCTGCTACAATAAATGGAATTAAAGCAATGGAGGAAATGCAAAAAAATAATAAATATGTAGATAAGCCAAGTGATAATATGACTATTTTTGTACTCTTAAATACTGCATCTTTGCAATTAATTCCGACTAATATGATAGCAATGAGAGCAATATATGGTTCAACAGACCCATCATCAATAGTAATTCCTGTTTGGATAGTTACATTCTTATCATTAATTTCTGGAATTATAAGTATAAAAATATTAAATAAAAAAATAAGGTAAGGAAGGGGGGATTCCTTGAACTATATAATAATTAGCATAATACCATTAATGATATTAGTTATTTTAATTATAGGATTAAACGAAAAAAAAGATGTATTTAAATTATTTATAGATGGTGTGAAAGATGGAATAAAAACAGTATATAATATTTTCCCTTTTATTCTTGCAATAACGGTATCTATAGGATTATTAAATAGTAGTGGTGCTTTAGATATTCTACTTATACCAATAAAACCTATTTTAGTTAAATTTGGAATACCTGATAATATAATAACTCTTTGTATATTAAGACCTCTTTCAGGTAGTGCATCAACTTCTGTAGTTCTTAATATATTTAAAGAATCAGGACCTGATTCTTTATCTGGAAAAATAGCATCAATAATTATGGGAGGAACGGAGACAACTATATATTGTACAACAATATTATTAGGAGCTGTAAAAATAAAAAAAATGAGAGGTATTTTAATTGCAGGATTAATTGCAGATTCTGTAGCAATTATTACTTCTATTATATTGGTAAATATGGGTATTATATAATAAGTTGCCCATAAAAATAGACAAATCTTGAAAATAACTTGACATAATTAATAAAAAGTGATATACTATATAAAATATTTTTTAATCTTTTATTATTATGAAGAGAGGTTGATTTTTATGAAAAAAATAGTTTCTAAGTGTGTAGATACCCGAAAGTATATTATTTATATAGAGGTGTATGATACCTTGGATGGTATGGAAAAGGACTTATGGTATATAGATTCGAAAATAGATAAACATAAGGTTCGTTACTCCTCTAATGTAAAGTTGGTAACAGTTAATAGTAGTCTTAATGTAAGAACAAAACAGTATATTAAGACTAGAATTCGAAAAGAAAATGACAATAAGATGAGTTGGTTAATAAAAAGTGAAATAAAAGGTGATAGTACTATGTATCACCTATACATAGTGTATGACTTGAAAGAACCAATAGTTTTGGAACAAAAGATAATAATGAATCATATATCATTAAATAATGATATAAACACTTATTTAAGAGAAGTACTCTCGGAGGCAAATTTAAAAATAGACCGAGATTATTTTATTAACAGTATTCCTTTAGAAGTAAAAAACAAATTTAAAAATACTGAAGATTTTAACCGTTTTGTTAAAACATTGCTAAAAGCTAAAAAAAGTCATATATTTTCATCAGTGTGTGAAGTTGCACACTATGTAGCGGGGACTCCATCTTCAAAGGGAGTTTTAAAGAAGTTAGGTATATATTACCCAAATGATGAAAATATAATCCCTAATGTCGTACTTGACTATATTTGCAATCAGTGTTAATTTAGAATAATGCAAAGGTAAATATTATCTTTGCATTATTTTTATATATTATTGAAAATAATGTCAAATTTTGATATAATAGCAATATAAAATATGGAGGTATACTATGCCAGTTACACCAATGATGCAACAATATTTAGATACTAAAGAAAAATATAAAGACTGTATCTTATTATATAGATTAGGTGATTTTTACGAAATGTTTTTTGACCATGCTCAGATTTGTAGTAGAGAATTAGAATTAACACTTACAGGTAAAGACTGTGGATTAGAACAAAGAGCTCCAATGTGTGGAATCCCATATCATGCAATAAATACATATATTCCTAAATTGGTTGAAAAAGGATATAAAGTTGCAATATGTGAACAGATTGAAGATCCAAAAGAAGCAAAAGGTTTAGTTAAACGTGATGTTGTAAAAATTATAACACCAGGAACTATAACTGAGCTTACTATGTTAGATGATAAAAAAAATAATTATATAGCATCCATATATTATGAAAATAAAGAATATTCAATAGCGTTTTGTGATATTTCTACAGGTGAATTAAATATTTCATGTATTGATGGCATTGAAGCAGAAAATAAATTATTAAATGAAATTTCAAGAATTATTCCCTCAGAAGTTATATTACCAGATAATGTACTAAAAAATAGAAGTTTTGTGCAAAAAATAAATAATGCAATTAACGTATATATTTCTAAATATAATAATTTTGATGATGATCATACATTAAATAATATATTAAAAAATTCAAAATGTACTTTTAAAGATTTAGAGAAAAAAACATTGAATTTGTTATTAAATTATATATATGATACACAAAAAACAAATATTGATCAAATAAATAGTATAAAAAAATATAATATAGAAAAATTTATGCAACTTGATATACAAACAAGAAAAAACCTTGAAATATTAGAATCTAATAGAGAAAAAACTAAAAAAGGTAGTCTGCTTTGGGCTTTAGATGAAACAGTTACTCCTATGGGTGGAAGAGAACTTAGAAAATGGATAGATTCACCAATATTAGATAAAACACAAATAGAAAATAGACAAAATGCCGTTTCTACTCTTATAACTGATAATATAAATTGCGATGAGCTAAAAGATATATTAAATGAAATTTATGATATAGAAAGGCTTACTTCAAAAATTGTATCAAAAAGTGCAAATGCTAGAGAACTTGTTTCATTAAAAAAATCTTTAGAAAAATTACCTAAATTAAAGAGTATATTAAAAGAGATTGTAGATAAAAATAATGATATATATATAAGTAGGCTATATGAAAAATTAGATGTATTAGAAGATATATATAAATTGATTGATGACTCAATTATAGAAGATGCCGGTATAAGTATTAAAGATGGTAATATTATAAAAAGTGAATATAATAGTGAAGTTAATGAATTAAGAGTTGCATCTGAGCAGGGACAAAATTGGCTAATGGAGTTAGAGGCAAAAGAAAAAGAAAGAACAGGAATTGTTGGTAAATTTTTAAGAGTAGGTTATAATAGAGTTTTTGGATATTATATAGAAGTTACTAATTCATATAAAAATTTAATTCCTGAAGATAGATATATCAGAAAGCAAACATTAGCTGGAGCAGAGAGATATATAACAGAAGAATTAAAAACAATTGAAGATAAAATATTAGGTGCAAAAGAAAAATTACTAGATTTGGAATATGAATTATTTTGTGATATAAGAAAAAAAGTAGCAGATGAAGTAATACGTATTCAAAAGACAGCAAATGTAATTGCAGTATTAGATGTATTAATATCTTTTGCTACAGTGGCAAAAGATAGAAACTATGTAAAACCTACGATAGTAGAGGATGGAGATATTATAATAAAAAATGGTAGACATCCTGTAGTTGAAAAATCATTAAAAAATGAATCTTTTATACCAAATGATACTTATCTTAATAATTCATCTGATAGATTTTTAATAATTACTGGACCTAATATGGCTGGAAAATCAACATATATGCGTCAGGTAGCTTTAATTACATATATGGCACAAATTGGTTCTTTTGTTCCAGCTGATAGTGCAAAAATTTCAATAGTAGATAGAATATTTACAAGAATAGGGGCATCAGATGATCTTGCTATGGGTCAATCAACATTTATGGTAGAAATGCAGGAACTTGCAAATATAATACAAAATGCCACTAGTAATAGCCTTATAATTTTAGATGAGATAGGTAGAGGTACTTCAACATATGATGGACTTGCAATTGCCTGGGCTACTGTAGAATACATTTCAGATACAAAAAAAATAGGTGCTAAAACACTTTTTGCTACACATTATCATGAATTAATTGAAATAGAAGAAAAAATTGATGGTGTAAAAAATTATTCTGTTGAAGTTAAAGAAAAAGGTGATGATGTAATTTTCTTAAGAAAGATAAAGCCAGGCGGAACAGATGAGTCATATGGTATATATGTAGCTAAGCTTGCAGGTGTGTCTAATAGTATTATAAAAAGAGCAAAAGAACTATTAAAAAACTTTGAAAATATAGACTTTGCTAAAAAAACTATAGAGCGAAAATCTGGAAAAGCAACATCTGATGAGATACAAGTTGATATGTTTAATTATAAAATGGTAGAAGCTACTAAAATATTGGAAAAAACTAATCTTGATGAATTATCACCTAAAGATGCACTAGATATATTATATAAAATAAAGGAAAAATTAAGTTAAGGAGGTTAATAATATGTCTTCGATTATACTGCACATTTGTGCCTCAAACATTGTAAAAGAAGAGTTAAATTTATCAGATAATTTTTTGGCGGGTTCTGTACTTCCAGATTTAAAAAAGATGATTGGAATAGATAGGAATATAACTCATTATTTAAAATATACTATTGATGAAAATGGAGAAGTTATGCACCTTCCAGACCTTGATAGTTTTATTAAAGATAATACATTTAATTTATCAGATGAAAAAGTACTTGGGTGTTATGCACATCTAATTGAAGATAAAATATGGTTTGAAAAGTTTGTTAGAAAATATATAAAGCTAAATGATAAAGATTTAGACATTGTAACTGATGTTAAAACAAATGAAAAATATAAATTTGAAGTGTTTAGTAAAAGAATGTATTCAGATTATTATAATATAGAAAAAAAAGTAATTTCAAAATATCATTTAAATTTAAATAATTTAGCTAAGAAAATAGTAAGTAAATTAAATGATAATGTTCTAGTTAATTGTTTTGAAACTAGCTTAAATAATAATGAAAAATATAAAATAAGTAATAAAACATTTTATATAACAAATGAAGATGTAGAAGAATATATTTCTACATCAAAAAAAGAAGTAATAAAAAGAATAGAGGAATTGAGATAGGATAGATTTATGGGAAATATTGTATTATTAGATGAACATACTATAAATAAGATTGCTGCAGGTGAAGTTGTAGATAGACCAGCTTCAATTGTAAAGGAATTAGTTGAAAATTCAATTGATGCTGGTGCTAGTGAGATTATAGTTGAAATAAAAAATGGTGGAATTAAATATATTAAAGTACAAGATAATGGCTCTGGATTTGAAAGTGATGATGTGGAAATATCTTTTGAACGTCATGCAACTAGTAAAATTAGAAAAGAGGAAGATTTATCTGTAGTAAAAACAATGGGATTTAGAGGAGAAGCTTTAGCTTCAATTGCCGCTATATCTAAAGTATGTCTTACAACTAAAAATAAAGATGAAAATGTTGGCACAAAAGCTATAGTAGAGGCTGGTAATATTATTTCTATAGAGCCTTGTGCTGCACTTAAAGGTACAAAGATTGAAATAAAAGATGTATTTTACAATGTACCTGCAAGGTTCAAATTTTTAAAAAAAGATTCAACAGAAGCAGGATATATTGAAGATGTAGTTATAAAAGTAGCACTTGCTAATCCAAATATTGCGTTTAAATATATAAATAATTCTAAAAATATTATTAAAACATCAGGAAAAGGAAATTTAAAAGATACTATTTATGAAATTTTTGGAAAAGAGATATATGATAATTTAATACCAATACAATACGAATATAATCAGATGAAAATTAGTGGTGTAATAGGTAAACAAAGTATATCTAGATCAACGAGAATGCATCAATTTACTTATGTTAATGGTAGATATATAAAAGACAAAACAATAAATTCTGCTATAGATAAAGCTTGCCTTGAAAAATATGCAATAAATAAGTTCGCTTTTTGTGTTATAAATCTAGAATTAAGTCCATCACATGTAGATGTAAATGTACATCCATCAAAATTAGAGGTAAAATTTGAAAAAGAATCAGATGTATTTAGTATTATATATAATGGAGTATTATCTGCAATAGAAAATCAAAATAGGAAAGATAGTCCATTTTCTACTATAAGAGAAGAAATAATAAAAAATGATGTAAATGCCATTTCAAAAGATTTATTTAATACTGGAGTTATAAAAAATAATAATATAGATAAAAATAAATATAAATATTCTTTTGAACTAAATAAAATAAATAATAATAGACTAGAAGAACCAAGTAATACAAATAATTATGAAATAAACGATACTAATGATACTAAGATAAATGATATAGTATATAATACTAATTTAACTGGAAATAATATAAATCAAAATAATTCTAAAATAAGTGAAAATAATTATATTGATAAAAATAAAACAATAGAAAATAATCAAGTGGAAAGTGTGGATAATAATGATAAAAAAATAGAATTTTTTGTAGATAGTCAAAATTCATTATTTAATATACAAAAATCTACTGATGATGTTGAAAATAAAAATGAAGAAATTATATATAAATATATTGGACAAGTTTTTGATACATATATAATTATACAAATAAAAGATAAAATGTATATAATAGATCAACACGCATCACATGAGAGGTTATTGTTTGAAGAATTTAAATCTAATTATTATTCTACTTCAAGAAATGTGCAAATGCTTTTAATACCTACTTTGATTAATTTAACAATAAAAGAAAAAGATATTGTACTTACTAACATGGAAATGTTTGAAAAAGCTGGATTTATATTAGAAGAATTTGGCGAAAATGTTATAAAAATTTCAGGTGTACCAAATATTGGTTATGATATTGATTATAAAGATATGTTAAAGGATATAATTGATGAACTTTTAGGGGCACTAAAAACTGATAATAAGGAAAAAGAGCATAGATTTTTAGCTACACTTGCTTGTAAAGCGGCCGTAAAAGGTAATATGAAACTTACTAAAGAGGAACAAATAGCACTTATTGATAAAATGGTAAAATTAGAAAATCCATTTACATGCCCTCATGGAAGACCTACTGCTTATGAAATATCCAAGTATGAGATTGAAAGAAGATTTTTAAGGAAATAATATGAAAAATAAAATAATTTGTATAGTAGGTCCTACTGCTTCGCGGAAAAACGAAATTAAGCATAGAACTTGCAAAAAAAATAAACGCTGAAATTATATCTGCAGATTCAATGCAAATATATAAGGGATTAGATATAGGTACTGCTAAAGCAACACCAGAAGAAATGAAAAATATTAAACATCATTTAATTGATATATGTGATATTACTACTAAATTTAGTGTTGCAGATTTTAAAAATATGTGCTATGATAAAATTGATGAAATAATAAAAAATAAAAAAAATGTAATTATAGTAGGTGGGACAGGATTATATATTAATTCTATTGTTTATGATTTAGATTTTAATAAACATAATGTTAATATGGAATATAGAAAAGAATTAGAAAACATGGCTAAAGAACATTCTAAAGAGTATGTATATGATATGCTATGTAAGATAGATAGTAAAAGTGCAAAGGATATACATCCTAATAATCTAAAACGAGTTATAAGAGCTATTGAAATGGCAAATAACTCTATATTAAAATCACAACATATGGAAATAGAAAAAAGTAGATTGTTAAATTTTAAACATCCAAAATATGATTTCTATATTTACTGCATAGATTATCCAAGAGATTTATTATATAATAGAATTAATGAAAGAATTGATGAAATGGTAAATACGGGATTAATTAAAGAAGCAAGAAAGGTATATGAGAGTAATCTTAGTTCAGACGTAACATGTATGCAAGCAATAGGTTATAAAGAATTTTTTGATTATTTTAATGGCAAAGAATCTATTGAAGATGCTATTGAAAATTTAAAAAAGAATACAAGACATTATGCCAAAAGACAAATTACTTGGTTTAATAATAAATTAAACTGTAAACATATAGATGGAACTAATAAATTAAATGAGTTAGTTAATTATATAATAAATGATAGTAAGATATAAAAGATGGGGAAGTATATGACGAGTAATCAATCAGATGTAAATATTAAAAGAAAGAGTATAATAGTAATTAGTATAGTATTGTTGGTTGTAATTTTTGTTATTATTGGAATATATAAAATATTTTTTAAGGAATATGAAACATATACCGTAATTAATGGATATGCAGAAAAAGCTGTTAATACTGATGCATATATTATTAAAAATGAACAGGTTATAGAATTATCAAATTCAAATGTTACAGTACCTTTAATTGAGCAGGATAAAAGAATCGAAAAAAACGGTACAATTGCAATATATAAAGATAGTGGATATCAAGAATACTTAGATAAAATTAATAAGTTAGATAGCCAGATAGAAGTGTTAATAAAAGATTTGCCATATACATATTCTACAGATTTAGAAAATATAAATAATGATATAAATAAACTAATTAATAACTCTAAAAAAATAACATCATATATAAAAATGCAAGAATATAAAACAAAACTGAATGAACTGGCAAATAAGAAAATAACTTTAATAGGAAATTTAAGTCCATCTGGCTCTAAAATTCAAGAACTTATAACTGAAAGAAAAAATATAGAAAATGAATACAAAACATCTTCTTTTACAATTAAATCAAATATGTCAGGATGCGTTAGCTATAAGATTGATAATTTGGAAAATGTAGCTGATATTAGTAAAATTTTAGATTATAAAATTGAAGATTTTGATAAAATAAAAGAAAGTTATAATAATGCAGGATTAAGCAATTTTGGTATAAAAGTAGTAGATAATTTTTTAGCATATATATTTGTAAAAATTCCTAATAGTGAAAATAACCAATATATTAAAGAAAATAATACATATGATATAAGACTGGTAAGTAAATTTGAAGATAATTTAAAAGGCACTTTAGTAAAAACAATTAATGATAATGAAAATAATATATATTGTATATTTAAGATTAACAATAATATAGAGAAACTAATAGATGTAAGAGAAGTAGACGTAGAAATAATTTGGAAAAGTGTATCAGGTATGTCTGTATTAAATAGTGCAATTAATAAAACTGAAAACAATATAAATTATGTTAGAGTAATAAGTGGAGGAGAATATATTGATGTACCTGTTAAAGTAATTATTACTTCAGATACAGTATCAATAGTAGAAAATTATACTAAAGATGAGTTAAATAACTTAGATTTTAATGTTAACGCTTTAAAAAATAATATATCATTATATGATATTCTAATGGTTAACTATTAATATAAATTTACTTATTCTTTATATTAATATTAAATAAATAAACTTTCAAATAGATTAATTTTAATCAGTTTGAAAGTTTATTTTTCGTGTATATTTTTTATTAGA
>CANQUF010000027.1 GCA_947626975.1 uncultured Clostridia bacterium | reverse complement strand
CCTAAAAAAGAGAGAATAATATAAAAGTATTCCTCGATTTTGGGATGCTTTTTTTATATCGGCTGTGAATTGTAACGGTAGTAAATAAAATATATTTATGGGACTTATTTTTTATTAATTTATTGCTTATATATCTACTAATATTACATCTTCTCCTATTTTTTGAATTTTATTCCATGGGATTGTTATATTATTTTTTCCTATTACACTTCCAAATAATTTTCCAGTTTTTGCAACAATTATTGAATTAATTTCTCCTTTTTGAAAATCCGCTTGAACATCTACAACAAACCCTAAAATTTTCCCATCACTTAAGCTTATGACTTCTTTTTGTTTAAAATCTATTCCTCTAGACATTATATCACCAATATATTTTATGTTAAAGCATAGTAATTATGAATAAATTACTATGCTTTATATTCTTATTTTATAAAATCAATTATTTCATTAAATTTCATTCCATTTGAAGCTTTAAAATATATTAGATCCCCTTCTTTCATTTCTAATTTTAACACATTAGCTAAAATTTTATTATCGCTATATACTCTTATATTACTATCACTCATATAATTTTTAGCTTCTTGTGCAATATATTTTGCATTTTTACCTATTAAATATAAAATATCAAAATTTAAGTTTTCAAATAACTTACCTACATCTCTATGTAATTTTTCAGAAAAATCACCTAGTTCTAACATATCTCCAAGCACTGCTATTTTTCTTTTTGACTTAATTAAATTTGTACAAATAAGACCTGCTTTCATAGAATCAAAATTTGCGTTATACGAATCATCAATAATCTTAATATTATTACCTATATTTATAATTTCAAACCTTCTAGAAAAATTTTTATATTCTTCTAATCCTTTTAAAATATTTTGAATTTTAATATTAAAAATTTCACCTATTTTAATTGCAAATAATGCATTATATATATTATGAATACCATTTACTTTTATCTTAATATGTTGATCTTCATTATATATTTTTTTGTTAAATTCTATATATTCTTTATTTTCTATACCATTTACGTCCTTTATACTAATTCTCTCAATTTTATATTTATCACTTTTTAATTTATTTAAATATTCATCATCATTATTAATAATAACAATTTTTTTATTTTGTATATAATCTGCAATTTTTATTTTTTCTTCAAAAATTTTCTTTCTACTACCAATATTTCCAATATGAGCTGTTCCTATAATTGTTATTACACATATATCTGGTTTTAATATACTAGATAAATTTGACATTTGATCAACTTTGTCAATTCCTACTTCTAAAACTGCAATATCTTGATTTTCTAATTTTAATAACATAAGTGGCATACCAATATTACTATTATAGTTTTTTTCTGTAACTAATACATTTTTTTCTGTCGATAATACACTAGATATTATTTCACGTGTACTAGTTTTTCCAACACTTCCTGTAACCGCAACAATAGGAATATTTATATGCTTTTGTCTATTATATATTGCAATATTTTTAAGTGCTTCTTGAGAATTTTCAATTTCAATTATGCATATTTTATTATTTATTTTTATACTTCTTTCTATTATATCATTTTTATTTATATAATCTTTTTCAATAAAATATCCAATTATTCCTCTTTCTACACAATCAATTATAAAATCATGGCCATTTACTTTTTCGCCTTTTATTGGTATAAAAAAATCCCCTTTTATTATATCTCTACTATCTATTTTATATGAACTTACAGTATCACTTTCATTTCCATTAATTAAATTTCCATTAGTATTTTCCACTATTTCTTTTATACTTAGCATTATAATCACCTCTGATAATTTTATCATAATTATATATATTTAACAAGTAATATTAAGATGTATATACTAAATATTATATATAAATGAGGTAACATTTATTACCTCATTTATATATTATAATTCTTTTTCAACTCTTTTTTTTATTCTATCTAAAGCATTTTTTTCTATTCTTGATATTTGTGCTTGTGAAACTCCTAATTCTTCTGCTAATTCACTTTGAGTTTTATTACTAAAATATCTTTTTTCAATTATATGTCTCTCTTTTTCTGTTAATTTATTAAGAATTTGTTCTACTGCAATTTTATTAATAACTTGTGTTGACTCATCTTTTTCATTTTTTAATTTATCTAACAAATATATTTGATCTCCTCCATCATTATATACACATTCATATATAGACATAGGTGGTACCATACTATCTACTGCTAATATTACATCCTCTTTTTCTGCTCCTGTTAATTTACACAATTCGTCAATAGTTGGTTCCTCATTTTTTTCTTTTATATATTTTTCTCTAGTTTGTGATATTATATATGCTAGATCTCTAAGTGATCTAGCAACTCTAAATGAGCTATTATCCCTTAAAAATCTCTTTATTTCTCCAATTATCATTGGTACTGCATATGTACTAAATTGTACAGGTTGTGTTATATCAAAATTATCTATAGCTTTAATTAATCCTATAACTCCTACTTGAAAAATATCATTTATGCTTTCTCCTCTATTTGTAAACTTTTTTATAAGGCTTAGAACTAATCTTAAGTTAGCTTCAATAAATTTATCTTTTAACTCTGTATGTCCCTCTTTAATTTTTCTTAACATATCCATTTGTTCTGTGGATGATAATTTTGGGAGACTTGATGTATCAAGTCCATTAATTTCTACTTTAACATTCATATGCTTTTTCTCCTTTATCTTTTGTATTTATTCTTCCACATATAAATATATAATATAACTATATGACAATATTTGATATTATTAGAACTTATCATAATTTAAAATCTTTTTTTAAATTATTTATTACTTTTTTTTCAATTCTAGAAATATATGATTGAGATATTCCTAATTTATCTGCTACTTCTTTTTGAGTCATTTCATCGAACCCTCCAAATCCATATCTAAGTTGCATAATAGTTTTTTCTCTATTATTTAAATTTTTTATTGCTATATCTAATACCTTTTTATTATCATTTTCTTCAACTGACTTAAATATACTATCATTATCTGTTCCTAATATATCTCCTAATGATAGATCATTTCCTTCACTATCTGTATTTATTGGCTCATCAATAGAAATTTCTGTCTTAATTCTATTATTTTTTCTAAGATACATTAATATTTCATTTTCTATACATCTTGAAGCATATGTTGCAAGTTTTATATTTTTATCTAAATCGTAGCTATTTATTGCTTTCATAAGTCCAATAGTTCCAATTGATACTAAATCCTC
The DNA here is from genome assembly GCA_947626975.1 of uncultured Clostridia bacterium. GTDB lineage: Bacteria > Bacillota > Clostridia > TANB77 > CAG-465 > CAG-465. The sequence goes on along the minus strand of CANQUF010000027.1, from coordinate 7,861 downwards.
AATATTTACACCTGAATTTTCAAATTTTTTAGCAATATAGACTACTAATCTTAAGTTTCTCTCTATAAGTGTATCTTTTGCCTTTTGATCTTTTTTCATTAATTTTTTTAATAAATTACTTTCCTCTTCTTGATTTAAAGGTTCTGGTAACTTATCTGGACCTGCTATATATAACATACTAGAGTCATTTATTCCTAATATTTTTAACATTTTTAAATATATATCTTTTATTTTATTTGATTTTAACATAATGATACCCCCTTTAACTTATCAATATATGTGTTATATCCAATTATTGCATTAAAATCTTCTTGATTGCATAATTTTCTTTCAGTAAATATAATTAATACTTTTTTTAATTTACATATTTCATTGTCTTTTTGACAAATTGTTATATCATTTACAATATATCCTTTCATAAAATTTTCATTAGATACTGTTGAAATCTTAATATCAGTAGTATCCTTTAATACATTATTACAATATAACATATTAAAATATTTGTTATCTAAAAATATTACATCTAAATTATTTATATAATCATATACACTATTTCCTGTATCCACAAATGCTTTTATTACTAAATCAAAATTTTTTATTTTAATTTCATAAATTAAACTGTTAGATTTTATATTACTTTTCCACAGTTTCCACATAAATTTATTGAACAAGTATAATATTAATGCAGAAATTATATAAATTGAAATTTTAATAAATATATTTTTGAGTGATATTTTAAATAATAAAGTTAACGATATTATTATCCCTACAAACATAAAAGAAATTAAATAATAATAAATTAATTGCTTTAAGAATATACTTAACTTATTTGGTTTAAAAGCTATATATATTCCCAAAATTGTTATTAAGAATTTTATTAATGTATTTTCAAATAAGCTAAAATTTGAATAATAACTAAAAGTAGTATATATGCTAATTATTAATACGCTAATTATCATTTTACTTATTTTTAATTTATTTTTTATAGTTATACTTATTTGATAGATGATGAAAATATTTACTATTATATTTTCCAATATTACATATTCTATATATGTATTCACCCTCATCACCTATATTGATTATATACTCTTTAATATTAAAAAAATGTAGAATTAAATACTAGCAATAAAATTTTCATCTACAAAAAACAAAAAAAAAGATTAAGATAGCTTAAATATCTTAATCTCTCTATATTATTATAATTTTTTTGACAATTTTCTATTATTAACTATTCTCCTCTATTTCTTCTTAAGAAAGGTGGAATATCAAGATCAATCTTATAATCATTTGAAATAGAATAATCATTATTATAACTTTCTGAATTAGTAACTGGCTTATTTAAAATGTCCCCTACTGAATCTTCAACTTTCATATTTTCAAAATCTGTTTTTTCGAATTTTGTAGCTATTACAGTTATAACGATTTCATCACGTAAACTTTCATCTATTACAGCACCAAAGATAATATTTGCTTCTGGATCAACAGATTTTTGAACTAATTCAGCTGCTTCATTTATTTCAAGTAATCCCAAATCCTTTCCACCAGTAACATTTATTAATACTCCCCCTGCTCCTTCTATTGAAGTTTCAAGTAATGGACTATGTATAGCTTGTCTTGCTGCTTCTTGTGCTCTATGTTCACCTGAAGCTCTACCTATACCAATATGTGCTATACCTGTATTAAGCATAATAGTTTTTACATCAGCAAAATCTAGATTAACAAGACCTGGAATAGTTATAAGATCTGATATACCTTGTACACCTTGTTTTAAAACATCATCTGACATTTTAAAAGCATCTATAATTGATGTTTGCTTTTCAACAACTTGTAGTAATTTTTCATTTGGAATTATAATAAGTGTATCAACACATTGTTTTAATTCTTCAATACCATTATCAGCTTGTAACATTCTTCTTCTTCCTTCAAATGGAAAAGGTTTAGTTACTACAGCTACTGTAAGTATTCCCATTTCTTTTGAAGTTTCGGCAACTATTGGTGCAGCACCTGTTCCAGTTCCGCCTCCCATACCAGCAGTTACAAATACCATATCAGCACCTTTTAAAGCTTCAGCAATTTCAGCTTTTGATTCTTCAGCACTACATTTTCCAATATTAGGGTCTGCGCCTGCTCCAAGCCCACGAGTAAGTTTTTCACCTATTTGAATTTTCTTATTAGCTTTAGATATATTTAATGCTTGTTTATCAGTATTAACAGCTATAAATTCTATACCTTTTAAGCCAGAATCAACCATTCTGTTTACACCATTGTTACCAGCTCCACCAACTCCAACAACTTTTATATTAGCTGTACCTGCTTTCACTTCTTCAATTTCCATTATTTTACTCCTCCTTAAAACTATTATCTTTTAAGACTTTGCTTCTTATTTTTTCTTTAAAACTTTTTATTGCTTCAGATACCTTTTCTTTAAATGTTAAATCAGTTACTATTTCTACATCACTATTTACATGTTTACTTGTTCCTAAACTTGCGATATATCTAACCATACCATATACTGTAGCATGTTGTGGCTTTATAATATTTATAAGTTTAGGATTACAAATTCTCACATTATTTATTTTAAGTATTAACATTGCAAGTTCTTCTATACCTACAATATTACTTATTCCTTGACCTGTAATAACCATACATTCAACTTTACTACTTAAATTTTTATCACAGATCATTTTCCTTATAATTTGATATATTTCTTTTATTCTAGCTTCAATTATTTGAACAATATCACTACATTTTATTATATAATCTTTTTCACCTGATTGTCTTGTATTTAATTTAACATCATGATTATTAGTTATCATTGCCATAATAGCAAGTTTATATTGTTTTTTTAATTTTTCTGCTTCATCAGTACTAATATCTAATGTTAACGCAATATCATTAGTTATATTATCTCCGCCTACAGGGAGTGTTTCATATAATTGTATTACAGAATCTTTATATATAGATATATCTGTATGTCCTCCACCAATATCAACTAATAGTACACCTTTTTCTTTTTCTTCTGGCATAAGTACAATATTTGATGTACCTAATGTTTCTAATATTAAACCATCTAATTTTAAGCCCGCATATTTTAAAGTTTGTTGAACACCAGCGATATACTCTCCTTTAGCTACTATAATTTCTAATTCCATATAAAAATTCTTACAGAATGCTCCTATAGGTTCTTCTTTATATTCTCTTCCATTAACTTTATATGATATTGGAAGTAAATCAATAATTTGTTCACCTTTATTAAGTTTTATAGCTAATTGTGCTTTATTATATGCATTGTAAATATCATTAATAGTCATTCCATCATCTGGTCTTTCAACTATAGAATCTATTACTATTCTTTCAATTCTTACATTCATTCCTTTAATGTTTACATATGCAGAATTTACAACTATATCAGCAATATTTTCTGCATAATCAATCGCACTTCTTATTGATTTTGCAACAGTTTGAGGGTCAACTATTTTTCCTTTTTTAATGCCTGATGAATTTTGTAAGCCATATCCAACTACTTCTATTTCGCTGAATTTATTAACTTGTCCTATAACACAACTTACTTTAGTTGCTCCTAAGTCTAAACCTACAATAATATCTCCTATAGCCAATTTTTTCACCCCCAAATTTTAGCTATATATATGATACTATTTTTTATATAAAAAATCAAGTGTTTTTTTTAAAAAATGTAATATTTTTGTCACTTATTTGAAACATTATTTTAATATCTAAATTACACTATAATTTACCAGTTTTAGTATAAAAAATGTAACAAAATTTATTACATTTATTTTTTTATTATACATTATATTTAGGAATAGTAGTATTAAATTTTGATTTATTTAATATGTATATATATAATAAAAAAATAATGGATGATATATTTTTCTGAGTTACTGAAAATAATATACAAAATATAACAAAAATAAATATCATAATTTTATTTATAATATTTATCTTTTTTTTGCATATATCATTATCAAAATATATAATAAATAATATGTTTTGTAAAATATTATAGCCATCAAGTGGATATATAGGAATTAAATTTAATAATCCTAAAAATAAATTAATTTCATGTATCATTTTTATATTATAAAATATAATTGATAAAAAAAAATTAGACAATGGCCCTGCAATATATATTAATATATTTATTATAAAGTCAAATTTACTAACTTTCTTTTTACAAATATCATATTTTTTTCTAGAAAAATAAACGCATACTCCAGCTAAACTAAATCTTAACTTTTCAATATCTTTTCCAAATATTGAAGCTATATAAATATGAGCTAACTCATGAAATATAATAAATAAATAACATGTATAAAAAGATATAAAAAATGAATTAAAATTTGAAAATAAAAGTAAAATAATAGAAACTATTATAAATAAATTTTCAATTTCAATTTCAAAATATGGCGTTTTTAATTTCATTTTTATTCCTCTTAAAATTTTAATATTTCTTCTGGATCTATAGTTCTATTATTAATTTTTATCTCAAAATGTAAATGAGAACCTGTAGCTCTTCCAGTAGAGCCCATTAATCCAATTAAATCACCTTGTTTTATAGAGTCTCCTGTCTTTACATTAATTTTATTTAAGTGTGCATATTTAAATATAACACCGTCATTTTCTATTTCTATATTATTTCCATAATATTTATTCATATTTTCTGTAGCAATTACTACTCCATCTGTTGCACTTAATATCTCAGTATTTAATTTATTTGCTATATCTATGCCTGTATGATATTCATCTATATTATCAAAAATTTCATCACGCACTCCATATCTTGAAGTTATTGTTCCACTAGTGGGTAATTTAATGTCAATATTTTTTGCTAAAACTTCTTGTACATCATTATCCATTATACTTATAGCGCTTATAGCTTCTTCTAACTGTCCTTCTACTATATTACTTTCTTCTACTATTGATTCAGCTCCACTAATACTAGCTCCCTCATTAATATTTGTAATACTTTTATTTTCATCTACATTAGTTTCAGTATTTTCAATATTTTTATCTACATTATTAAATACATTTAAAATTTCTTCTTTTAATTCAAATTTTGTTAAATAAGGTTTTATTTCTTCTATATATTTAGAACTTACATAATTTGCTATATTTTCTGGAATTATATATTTACCAGCATTATAGCTTTGTTTAACATATTCTTCAGCTTTTTCTATTACACCTTCTTTACTATAATCTTTATTATATTCATTTATAATAACATTTGCATATTTATTATCTAATATTTTTTCTTCAAAAGTTAATTTTAATATAATTGAAATTAAAACAATATTTATTGATATAATAATTTGTACCATAAATTTTATCTTAAATTTTAAAAAAAACTTACTTTCTGTTGATTCATTATCATCATTATTTATATTTTCTTCTTTTTCATGCTCTCTTATCTTTCTTTTAATCTCACTTCCTGATATATTAATATCTCCTAAATAATCATTTACAACTTTATTATTTTTTAGCATACTTTTTCTAATTCTTCTTGCAGCCACTACATTTCCCATATCATTTCCTCCCAAAAAATTATTTATTGTACAAGTATACTAAATTATATTAAAATATATAAAAAATATAACTAAAAATTAACTATTTTAATTTTTAGTTATACTATATTTAAAACTACACTTCTATTTTTCCTTTTAAATACCATAAATGTTGACTAATAATTTTAACATTAACAATTTTTCCAACAACTTCCTCATTTCCTTCAAAAATTACGACTTTATTTTGAGAAGTTCTACCAGTATATAAATTTTCATTATTTTTACTTTTACCTTCCACCAATACTTTATATACTTTTCCTATCATTTTTTTATTATTATCTGGTAAATATTTCTCATATACCTCTTTTATTTTTTCTAGTCTTTTAACCTTTTCATTATTTGACGTATTATCTTCCATTTTTTCTGCTCTAGTTCCAACTCTTTTTGAATATATAAACATATATATTTGATCAAATTTTACTTTTTTTACTACATCTAATGTTTCTTTAAAATCTTCGTCTGTTTCTCCAGGAAATCCCACTATTATATCTGTTGATATAGAAATATTATCATCTATAGATTTTAATTTTTCAACTATTTTTAAATAATCTTCTTTTGTATGCCTTCTATTCATTTCTTTTAAAATTCTTGTACTTCCTGATTGAAGAGGTAAATGAATTTGCCTTGCTATTTTTTTAGAGTTTTTTATTACTTCAATTAATTCATCACTAAAGTCTTTTGGATGCGGTGACATAAATCTTATTATCTCTATTCCATCAATTTTTTCAATATCTTGTAATAATTTTGGAAAGTTATAATTTATATCTTTAAAGTCATTCCCATACGAATTAACATTTTGTCCAAGTAACATTACTTCTTTATATCCATTTTTTGCAAGTCTTTTTATATCATTTAATATATCTTCTTTTTTCCTACTTCTTTCTCTTCCTCTTACATAAGGGACTATACAATAAGAGCAAAAATTATTACAACCATAAATAATACTTACACTTGCTCTAAATTTATCATCATATTTTATTGGTATATCTTCTTCTACTTCATTTGTAACATCAATATATTCAATATCTGTTTTTTTATTTTTTAATACATTATATAACTTTAAAGGAAAAATGCTCATTGCACCTGTTCCAAGTACAATATCAACAAATTTATATGAAGTTTTTATTTTATCTATTATATGTTTTTGTTGTGTCATACATCCAACAATTACAATATATTTATCTTCATTATTAATTTTTTCTTTCTTTAATGATCCAAGTCTTCCAAACAAAGTATTTTCAGCGTTTTCACGTATACAACAAGTATTAAAAAGTATTAAATTTGCTTTTTTTTCGTCAAACTCTTTTTTAAAACCCATGCTTTCTAATATTCCTGAATATTTACTAGAATCATTTTCATTCATTGAACATCCCATTGTATCAATATAATATGTTAAATTTTTATCTTTTACTATTTCTCTTATTTTCTCTTTATAATTATTTGTAAATTTCATTTTTTCTCCTAATCAATTTTCAATATTATACAACAATTAGACTCCTTTTGCAATATATATTTTAATATTTGAATAATAATAAAATCAAATTTTACATAAAATTTATTTTTTAAACTACACTATTCTACTATAATTGAACTTAGATTTAATAATTTGTAATAATTAATTCAGGAGTATTCCCTAAAAATATACTTTAAATATATGCAAAAATATTATTTAAAGTATAAGTATAAAATACTTGAGAAAATAACCTTTAGTATTTTTCATTGATTTTTATGTAAAATTATGGTATAATGTTCATGATTATATATAATAATCAAATATTAATATAGGAGATGTATAATTATGGCTAAGAACAACTGGAATTTAATGGACCCTATCGATGTTTGGAACTGTATAAGAGATGGGAGCATAAAGGTATTTCCTAATGGTTATCTAGATAAAGATATCTGTAAATATCTTATACGGAATCTTTTTTTAAACGAATTAAAATTTTCGCGTGAAGAAATTTTAAATATAGATTCAAGATTTCTTTCTAGATATCAATTAGGTGGAACAAGAAAATTTATACCAAAAGGAACATTTGAGATAATTAACTTTTGTTTTCCAGAGTTAGAAATAAAAGAATGGGAACTTAAAAACGTCCCTAATGGATTTTGGACTGTTGAAGAAAACAGAACAAGGTTTATAAAATGGGTATTTGAAAAAGAAAATTTATCTCCTTCAAAAATATCAGACATTCGAAAAATATAAAAGTCAATACTAAAATTACCAAAAAAGGGAAAATAATTTTTGCCACTTTAGGGAATAACAATTCTACATA
>CANQUF010000026.1 GCA_947626975.1 uncultured Clostridia bacterium | reverse complement strand
AAGACAAAAAAATTAGATTTGTATCATATTTTTGATACAAACCTAATTTTTTATTAGACTTTTTTTACAGCCCCTTTTGAATTTTATATAAATAAATTGATAGAATTTTGACAAGTTTTATTAAAAATTATTTTTCTCCATAAACATTTGTATTATTACATTGTCTCAAGGCTCTTATTCCAACAAAATTTTGGAATATAAGTAATGGTATACTTATTAAAAATCTAAATATTATATCTAATCCTAATAATATATACTACATAAATTATTTAATATTGTTTTTTTTATTTAATAACCCTAACTACATAACAGTATAGTAATATTTTTAGAATTTTAAAGTAGTTCTATACTACTCATCAACTTCTTTTAACATATTATCAAGTTTCGTATTATTTTATTTTTATTATACAAAATATTTGATAGAATAATTATTGTTAATAATATATCTTAATATAAATAATTTTATATGATAACCTTGAGGCAATCATTTTAGTTCAATACACACTAAAACAAAAAAATCATCCATTTTACTGGATGATTTTTATATAAAATCTGTTTTAAAATTTTAACAGATACTTTATTTGGTGTCCAAGAAGCGATTCGAGCGCCCGATCCACAGCTTAGAAGTACTAAAATTTGCTATTTAATATAGCTTGTTAAAGTTTGTTAGTATATGTTTAAATTACAAATTGTTTATATAAAATAATATATAATAACATTAGTATAAATCTATCATAACTGCCCCTATTTTTCACCAAAAAAAATATATATATAAAATAATAAATTTGAATAATATTTTAATTATAGTTATAATAATTAGAACGACTTTTAAAAGTTTATTAAAAATACTATTAGAGGCTATTTGAACTCTATCCCTAAATATACATCTCTTTTTTATAAATGTCTACTTTAAGGGGTAGAGTTCATTGTGTCTCTTTAGTTATTTTACTCTAATACCATCAATTACTACAGCATCTACTGTAAAGTCATTATTGTTTTTAATAAACCATACTGAAAAGTTAATTTTACTCTCAACACCAAAACCATTTTTAGAATTTACTTTTCCTATTACCTTGTAATTATCATCACTTCTTCCAATTCCCCAACCATCATATAATGGGAAACTAGCTGTATTAGGATAATTAAGATATTTTTTTACTTCATCTTGAGCTAACACTTGTAATGTACTATAATCAGTGGTACTGACTTTAGTTTCTGGAATATGTATATCATTTATATTTTTTAATACACCACCTTTAGTGCTATCATATAAATCTTCATTAGTAAATCCAGCATAAAACATCTTTCTGTTTTCTATTGAAAAGTAAAATTTTTGCTTATCATTATTATTAGCAATAGCAACAAAAGCTACCAACTTATTTATATCAGGATTAGTGTTACCTGAATGTATATCATTTATCGAATTAATTCCCATTTGATAAAAAGTATGTTGCATTTCAGTAGCTTCTTCAATATTAAATCCTAAATTCATAAATTGTTTTACCATTTTATCATCTATAGATATATTTATGTCATTTTCTGAATATTCTTTATCTATTTTTTTAATAGCACTTTCTTTAATTTCATCTTGCTTTTTTTCTTGTTCTTTTTCTTTTTCCTCTAAAATTGTAACTTTAGTATTATCTGTCAAATTACTTTGTGGATTACCTTTAGCGGAAATAATATATATTCCTATAATAAAAGGAAATACTACTGCTAATGTACGTATATATGTTTTATTTATTATATCTATATACTTAATAATTATTTTATAAACAATAGGGCAAGTAAATAAAAAACTTATAAATAATAATAACTGTGCTATAACAGATTTATAATAAAAGCCAGCATATAAAGAAACTATTAACATTAAAAATGACAATATATATAGCAATATTTCTACAAACTCAAAAAATATTATCTTATTTATATTTAACTTATTTCCACAGTAGATACAATAGTTTGCCCCTTTTTTAAATCCTTTTTTACATTTATTACATTTTAAAATACCCATAAAAAGCCCCCAAAAACTAATTATATGAAAATCCAAACCACTCAAATAATTCTTCCATAGTAAAACTTGGATTTATATCCTTTAACCAATTCCATATAATTATAAATATTATTATAAAAATGACTATTGCTACTAAAGTAGATATTATAGTTGATTTTGCATCTTGTTCCTTTATTCTTTTATTAGCCTCTATTTGCGCTTGTACCATTTTTTCATATTCTTCATCTTTCATAAATAAAACCCCTCCTCCTAATTACATTATTTTAATATTTTGAATTATATTTTTAATGAGTTTGTTTAGCTATCTTTCCATTTTAGTATATCATATAGCATTGTTATTGTCAATACTTTTGTATATACAATTGTATGGTATATTTTATAGTACCTTTGTGTGATAATAATAATGGTGATTGTATGTTTGAAATATCAAAATATAAAAATAGTAATGTTAAATTATCAATTAGACTTCCTGAAAGTATTGATAATATGTTAAGAAAAATAGCCATAAAAGAAAATATGAGCTTTAACAATGTACTAGTAAGTTGCATAAAGTACGCTTTAGATAATATGGATTTAAGTGAGTATGACAATATTAATATTTCAAATAAGTCAAACATGAAATAATTTGTTAAAGAGGCTTTTAGTTAATCATTTTAGTTGAATACACATTAAAACAAAAAAATCATCCAGTAAAATGGATGATTTTTATATAAAATCTGTTTTAAAATTTTAACAGATACTCATTTGGTGCCCCAGAAGCGATTCGAACGCCCGACCCACGGCTTAGAAGGCCGTTGCTCTATCCAACTGAGCTACTGGAGCATAAGTATTACACATTTATTAGTATAACATATTTTATTTTAAAATGCAATACTTTTTAAAATTATTTTTCTATGTTAATTTTTAGTCTAGTATGAAATTACAATCAAATGCTTATTGAATAAAATGTAAAATTATGTTAAAATTTATAATATATTTATTGGAGGATATTAATGAACTCGGAAAATATAATAAGATATAACCCTGATAAAGATAAAGGTCTTTCAAAAAGTCAGGTAAATAAAAGGAAAGAACAAAAATTAGTAAATGTTGATGCATCTGTATCTACTAAAAGTATACCAAAAATAATTAGTGATAATTTATTTACAATATTTAATTTACTTAATTTAATACTGGCTATATCAATTGTATTAGTAAATTCTTATGAAAATTTATTATTTCTATGCATAATTTTTTGTAATACGATTATAAGTATAGTACAGGAAATAAATTCCAAAAGAAAAATAGATAAATTAAAATTAATATCTACTGTAGAGATAAAAGTAATACGTGATGGAATAATACAGAAGGTAAATATAAATGAAGTAGTATTAGATGATATAATAATATTTAATTCAGGTGATCAAATAATAACAGATTCAATTATTTTAGATGGAGAAGTGGAAGTAAATGAATCATATATAACTGGAGAAGAAGATAATATATATAAGAAAAAAGGTGATATATTACATTCCGGAAGTTATATAGTAAGTGGTACTTGTAAAGCAAAGGTAGAACATATTGGAAAAGATAATTATATATATTCTATATCAGACGAAACTAAAAAAATAAAAAAGGTAAAATCAGAAATAATAACTTCGCTAAATAAAATAATAAAAATTGCAACTTTTATAGTAATACCTCTAGGATTAATATTATTATATAAAGAACTAAATATATATGGTAATGTACGTAGTGCAGTTATTAGTACAGTTGCTGCAGTAATTGGTATGATTCCAGAAGGATTAGTATTATTAACTAGTACTGTACTTACAGTAAGTGTAATAAGGCTAGCTAAAAAGAAAGTATTAGTTCAAAATCTTTTTTGTATTGAGACATTAGCAAGAGTAGATACTATATGTTTAGATAAAACTGGAACAATAACTGAAAATAAGATGACAGTAAATGATATTATACCTGTTGATAGTCAAAAAAATGATATTGAAGAGGCTTTACATATTATATCTAATTTTTCAACAGATGAAAATTCAACAATAGAAGCTATAAAAGAAAAGTATAAAAATGAAGATAATAATTACAAAATTTTAAATATTACACCATTTAATTCAAAAAGGAAATGGTCAGGAGTTAGTATTGATAAAATAGGCTCATATATAATTGGTAGTCCCGAATTTGTACTTAAAGAAAACATAGGTAAATATGATATTGATAAATTTTTAAAAGAAAATAGAGTTATAGTTCTTGTACATTCCAAAGATATAATAAAAAATAAAAGATTGCCTGATAATTTTAAAGTAATGGGATTTATATTATTAAAAAATAAAATAAGGAAAAATGCAAAAGAAATGGTTAATTACTTTAAGGAACAAAACGTAGATATAAAAGTGATATCTGGTGATAATCCTATTACTGTATCAGAGATTGCTAAATTAGTTGATATAGAAAATTATGATAAATATATAGATGCTTCGTTATTAAAAACAAAAGAAGATATGGAAGATGCAATAAAAAAATATACTATATTTGGAAGGGTTACACCTAAACAAAAACAAGAGCTAATAAAGATTTTAAAAAGACAAGGACATATAGTTGCAATGACAGGTGATGGAGTAAACGATGCTTTAGCACTGCAAGAGTCTGACTGTGCAATAACAGTTGCAACAGCTAGTAATATTGCAAGAAACATTTCGCAGTTAGTACTACTTAATTCTGATTTTACATCAATTCCTGATATAGTAGCAGAAGGCCGTAGAACTATAAATAATATTGAGAGATCAGCTACATTATTTTTAACAAAAACTATATATGCAACTATATTAGGAATCTTATTTGTATTAATTGCTTATCCATATCCATTTATTCCTATACAATTAACGGTAGTTAATGCAGTTACGATAGGTATACCATCATTTGTATTAGCTCTTGAGCCAAATGAAAATTTAGTAAGAGGAAAATTTTTAATTAATGTAATAAAAAAAGCACTTCCAACATCTTTGCTTGTTGTATTAAATATTATAAGTATTATTATTTTTTCAAATATTTATAATTTAAATACACAAAGTTATTCTACGCTTTGTGTAATTATGACTGGAATTGTAAGCTTTATATTATTATTTAATATTTGTAGACCATTTAATAAAATAAAGTTAACTTTGTCTATATTAATGTTGGTAATATTCTGTATAGCTTTATTTAATTTTGCTAGTTTTTTATCGATTTCTAATATTACAAATATAATGTGGATATATATAATAGTATCTTCTTCAATATCATTATTTATATATATTATTATTAATAATGTAATTAGTAGGATATATAAAAATAAGAAAATAATTAGCAAAATAAATTTATAATTATATATATTTTTAGGTATTATATATAATTTTTAAAATAAAAAAGAAAGTGTAAGGTTATGGAAGAAAAAAAAAGAAACATATTAGATATTTCAAAAAATATATTTGATATAATTATAGTAGTTCTTTTATTTCTATTATCAATAAAAAAAGGTGGATTTTATAAATATGACACATTATTTTTTAATTTAGGAATTTTAATTATTGGCTGTATATATTTTTTTATCAATATAATTATTATAAATTGTAAAAATACTAATAAAAAAGTAAAGGTAGATATAATATCAATTTTATTATTAGGACTTAGTATTGCATATATGTTGCCAATATTTTTTAAGAATTATGCTAATTTGAATGATAGTATATATGAGATGATAAGATATTATTGTTTATTTATTATATATAATATTGTAAAGAAATCTAATAATAAGCAAATATATATAAATTCAATAGTAATTATAACAATAATTCAATGTATAATTGGAATAGATGGAATAGCTAACAGATATCTTTTAGAATTTTTTAGTAATTTTAGAACAGGATATTTAAATAAAGACTTAAATCGAATGTCTGCAAATATTCAATATGCTAATGTTTTTGCAATATTATGTTTAATATCATTTATAATAATATCATATAAATTATTAGAAAAATTGGATAATAACAATAGTATAAAAAACAATATTAATAATAGTATACATTTTTGTTTAATATTCATATTGTTATCTAGTATAATACTATCATCTAGTAGAATGGTAATGATAATTTATGTATTATCGTTTATTTCAATTATTATTATAAATAGAAAAAATAAAAATAAATTATTGTATTTTATAATTATAAATTTTATACAGATAATAATTATTTCAATTTATACAACGTTAATATATAAAAATATACAAATTAATTTAAATAATATATATATAATATTTTTGATATCATTAATTGTAGATTTTATCATAGGATTTGTAATTAATTTTATATATTATCATTTTATTAGTATAATTAACTTAAAAATAAATATAAAAAATAATTATAATTTTAATAAAGTATATATTTCCCTTATTATATTTATCATTTTAGCTTTATTTACATATATAGTAATAGGTCTTAATTTATCAAAACCATTATATGTATCATCTAATTTAAATGAAAATATAATCTCAAGAGATATATATGATATAAATAAAAATAATGAAAATAGTATTTCTTTTGTAGTAAAAGGTCAAGAAGAAGATAGTAGATTTAAAATAAGTCTTTATTCTGTAAATAATGATTTTAAAACTGAATTATTAAAAGAATTTAATTATTATAATAATGCAAGTTGGGAATTTAATTATAATTTTTTTATTAAAGAAAATATAAGAAATATTAGAATTGATATAAAATGTGAAAAAGGTAGCATATACTTAGATAAATTTTTAGTAAATAATAAAAAGCAAATTTTAGAATATGCAATTTTGCCAAGTACTTTAATATATAGAATTAATGACATAATTCACAATTCAAATAGTCAAACTGATAGAATAATGTATAGTAAGGACGCTATAAAAATAATAAAAAAAACATTCCCTAACTTTTTAATAGGAGTAGGGGGAGAAGGCTTTTATAATTTATATAAAACAGTACAGGAAATTAATTATACTTCAACAGAAGTACATAATTCATTTTTACAAATATTTGTTGAATCAGGAATAATAGGATTTATGATTATAATCTCATCATGTATTATAGTTTTACTAAAATCTAAAAATAATGTATATAAATTAATATTTATAGTTTTAATCTTACATAGTATATTTGACTTAGACTTTTCATATATGCTTGTTATATCAATTTTTGGTATTTTACTTGCTATACTTGATATTAATATAAATATACAACTAAAAATTAATTTATATAATATTTTAATTTGTGTAGTATTTATATTAACATTTGCTATAAATATTATTGTATTTAAAGCTAATATAGCATTAAATATACCTGTACAAAATGTAAAATTAACAGATACTTATTTAGATGATAATATAAAAAATGAGTTAATAAAAAAGTATGAATTAAAAATTAAATTAGATCCATATGATGATGATTACAAAAAAGAATATGAATCATTATTATCTAATAGAATATAAAAATTTTTCCAAGTAATATATTAATAAA
Source organism: uncultured Clostridia bacterium (assembly GCA_947626975.1). Lineage (GTDB taxonomy): Bacteria > Bacillota > Clostridia > TANB77 > CAG-465 > CAG-465. Next base: position 3,843 of record CANQUF010000026.1, on the reverse strand, counting down.
GGATTACTTGAATTAAATAATATTTGTTATGTTATTATTCTATTGACATAAACAAATAATAATGATATAATATATTACATAAAAATATTATACTAAAAATAAATATTTTTAGGCAAATTCAGTACATATTATAGTTATTTGTAAGAACCAGTATTAAAAAAATTAATAGGAGGAATACATAATGTTACAAATTATTAATACTGAAAGCGCAAAACAGAAAGTTAACCGTGGTGATGTATATCTTTGTAACTTTGGTAATCCATATGGAGGAGAACAAGGATATATCAGACCTGCAGTAGTTTTACAAAATGATTCTGGAAATACTTTTTCACCAACGACTATTGTAGTACCTTGTACTACAAGAAAAAAAAAGAAATTACCAGTACATTGTGAAATTTTTATATTTGGACGGCTTAATACTGTTCTTGCAGAACAAGTAAGGACAGTAGATAAAACTAGGTTATTAAAATATTTAGGAAATGTTTCACCTTATGCGATGGAAGAAATAAATGAAATCATAAAAATTTCATTAGGATTAAATTAAATTAAATTAGAATCAATACATAGTTTATAGAAGGGGCTGTAAAAAAAGTCCCTTTTTTATTTACTTTTATGCAAAATTATAGTATAATTATATTTATAAGTTTTAAATGTACAATAAAAATAATTTTTAGGTGGTGATGATTAAACATTATACTTTTTATAAATAAAAATATATGTAAAGGAGAGTAAAAATGAATACCAAAGAACGTGAATATATAAAGATGGTGGAACAACTTGATAAAAAATCAAAGGAAATCATAAGTAATTATGCAAATTCTTTAGATGATATTACTATTTTAAGTAATAATATTGCACAAGGTATTATATTACGGATTCATTTTAAAGGATGTTTAAAAGAAGATGGTTATGAGATAGGAGCTCTTCTTATGGGAAAAAATTCAAGAATTTTAAAACACTCCCACAAAAATTTTATTGAAATATACCAATCATATAATGAAAGTGTTATAAACGGAAATGAGAATTTTAATATATGTGAATTAGGTAACTATCACTATGCCGTTAATAATACTCAAGAGCCTGTATTAGTTATTTACGTTAAAATAAAAGTAATTAATTAATATTTTGTAGCAAAAAAATCAGGATAATTTTCCTGATTTTTTGCTATAAATATGTTCATGATTACTTCAATTCTTTTAATTCATTTATATAATCTCTTATATTAGCAGCTTTTTCAAATTCATAATTCCTTGCATAAGACATCATTTCTTCAGTTAACCTATCTATTGCTTCTTGTATACTTTCACCTTTTTTAATATTGATATTATCACTAGTTTCTGTGCTTTCATTATATGTTGCTTTAACGCTAGCACGAACGTCTTTTTTTATTGTTTTTGGAATAATATTGTACTTTTTATTATATTCCATTTGTATAGTCCTTCTTCTATTAGTTTCCTTTATTGCACTTTCCATAGAATCAGTAAGTTCATCAGCATACATAATTACTTTGCCATTTGAGTTTCTGGCAGCTCTACCTATAGTTTGTATTAGTGAACGTTCGCTTCGCAAAAATCCTTCTTTATCTGCATCTAATATTGCTACAAGTGAAACTTCAGGAATATCTAATCCTTCTCTTAATAAATTAATTCCAATTAATACATCAAATTTTCCAAGTCTTAAATCCTTAATTATTTCTAATCTATCTAATGCTTCAATATCAGAATGCATATATCTTACTTTTATATCTTTTTGTTGTAGGTAGGAGGTAAGTTCTTCTGCCATTTTTTTTGTAAGCGTAGTTACTAACACTCTTTCTTTTTTTGATACAACTTCATTTATATTTAAAATAAGATCATCTATTTGTCCATCTATTGGTTTTACTATAATATTAGGGTCTAATAGTCCGGTTGGTCTAATTATTTGTTCTGCAACATTACAAGAATGTTCCTTTTCATATTCTGCAGGAGTAGCACTTACAAATATTTTTTGTTTTGCTTTTTTTTCCCATTCTTCAAATTTAAGTGGTCTGTTATCTAAAGCTGATGGAAGTCTAAATCCATTATCAATTAAAGATTCTTTCCTTGCTCTGTCTCCATTATACATTCCTCTTATTTGTGGGATAGTTACATGTGATTCATCAATTACTACTAAAAAATCATCTCCTAAGTAATCAAACAATGTATATGGAGTACTTCCAAGTTCTCTACCACTCATGTATACAGAATAATTTTCTATTCCTTGACAAAAACCTGTTTCTCTTAACATTTCTATGTCAAAATTAGTTCGTTGTTCTAATCTATATGCTTCAACTATTTTATCATTATCTTTAAAGTATGTTATTCTTTCTTCTAATTCTTTTTTTATTTTAGATATAGCATTTTCAATTTTATCTTTTGGTATTACGTAGTGAGATTTTGGATATATAAATTCATGCATAGAAGTAGCTTTTACTTTTCCAGTTACAGGATCTACTAGACATACTCTATCTATTTCATCTCCAAAGAATTCTAAACGTATTATTTCATCTAGTTTGTCTGCTGGAAAAATATCTACAATATCGCCTTTTACTCTAAATTTTCCTCTTGTAAAATCAATATCATTTCTTTCATATTGTATATCTACTAATCTTTTTAATATTTCATCTCTTGATTTTTTCATACCAGGTCTTACAGATAATACTAAGCTTGAATAATCCTCGGGAGAACCTAAAGAATAAATTGATGATACACTAGATACAATTATAACGTCATTTCTTTCAAAAAGAGCTGCTGTTGCACTATGTCTTAATTTATCTATTTCATCATTTATACTACTGTCTTTTTCTATATATGTATCAGTAGATGCAATATATGCTTCTGGTTGATAATAATCATAATACGAAATAAAGTACTCTACTGCATTTTCAGGGAAGAATTCTTTGAATTCTGAGTAAAGTTGTCCAGCTAGTGTTTTATTATGTGTCATTATTATAGTTGGTTTTTGTACTTTTTCAATAACATTTGCTATTGTAAAAGTCTTTCCACTACCTGTAACACCCAAAAGTGTTTGATCTTTATATCCTTTATTTATACCATCTACCAGCTTTTTTATTGCCTCAGGTTGGTCACCTGTTGGTTTATATTTTGAATGTAATTTAAATAATTTTTTCTCTACATTTCTTTCCATATTTTTCCTTTCTTTGCAAACTAGCAAAAAAGTTTACAAATTTAATTTTGTAGATTTTTAATGTTAAATAACATTTTTTACTATATAATAATACCATCTTTTTATTGAAAAAACAAGGAACTTTGAAATTTCCTTGTTTTTTATAATAAATTTTTAATATATTAAAATTAGATTAATTTTTATATATTTTTCATCGATATTATCTATATTTTTTCAGTATAATTTTGATTATTTATAGGTTTGGCATATAAGTACCAATTACTTCCAAAGTCATAATAAAAGCCATGTTTTTCAAAAATTTCTTTTATTTTATTTTGAACTTTTTCAGCACCCATAAAATCGCCATAATATAAATACTCACATAAAGTAGAGTCCATAGAAAGAGCTAAAGTCTTACTATTACAAAATTCAAAATAGTCTTCCATTTTAACTTTTTCTTCAATAAAAACTGGAATATTATTTAACATAAATGTATATTTTTTCTCAGAAACATAATAAAGCTTATTCATACTATAAATTAAGACATCCTTAGATAATCTTTCATAATTATAATCCTTAGTATTATATAGATATTTAATTAAATCAAAAACTAATCCTTCTAAATAAAAATGATAAAATAAAAGTAACCAAAAAAGGGAAAATAAAAATTACCAATATTGGCTACTTTTTTTGATATAA
>CANQUF010000025.1 GCA_947626975.1 uncultured Clostridia bacterium | reverse complement strand
ACAGTTATAGCATAGCCAAGTGAGATAAAGCTCTCCCTTTGCCATGCTTATTTTATTTCTTACTGAACTGTAACCAAAAATTTTTATTAAATTATATAAAAACTATTTTAATAAAAATATATACTATAAATTTTTATATGGTCGAATAATAAATTATTATAAAAAATATTTTAATATTATGTAAAAATTTATTTCATTATTAGATAATTAATATCTCTATTTAAATATATTATAATGTAAAATATTGACGATTAATGATAATTAATATATAATAATTATATGTTAAGTTTTTATATTTATTTTTATAAAATTTATTTATAGAAGGGAGAATATTTATGGAAAATGTGGAAAAAAAGAAAATGTCAAAGTCAACAATTATAATAATTATTGTTGCAGCAGTAATATTATTTTTTACTATAATGGCAGTTGGTGGCATATTTACTTTAAATAAATTAGGAATAATACATATAAGTTTTGGAAAAGATGCTTATGAAGCTAAAAAAGCTGATGATGAAGCTAGAAATTTTGTAAATGCATTAATGAAAGAAGATAATAATAAAATATTTAAGTGTATTGACGTACCAGAAAGTGACTTCTTAAGTAAAGATGATATTAAAAATTATTTACCAAAATCATCATACCAAGATATAATTGGATTAAAAGGTAAAATTACTAGTATCACTTTAGGAAGTGGAACGACTAGTAGAACAGCAACTGTAGTTATTTCTACAGGAAATTTAAATCAAGTTTCAACAAAATCAGTAATTGTAAAATGTAATTTAATGGATAATAATAGATGGAAAGTTGATTTATCTGATGTGTATGTAAAAAATTGGAAGATATCAGTGCCAGGTGGATCTAGTATCGAAATCGATGGAAAAAAAGTAGAAGAAAAATATAAAACAGAAACGAAAGATTTAAATGATATATATACAATACCAGCTATTGTAAAAAGTGAAAAGGAAATAAAAGTTAGTACTACTAATTTTGGTGAAGAAACTCAAAAAATAACTCCAAGTTCTTCTAGTAGTGCAAAAACAATTCAAATTTCTCCAAATGAAGATGTTATTAAAAGTGCATATGAATTTATAAAAAATACTTGGAATAGCATGTATAAAGAATATATTGCAGGTTCAGATATTTCAAGTGTAACTAAATATTTTGATACTTCAGTAAGTAATGAAACAATAGAATCATGCTATAAGAGTGGATTTAATTCTTTAACAAAAGGGTCAAGTGGATATAAATATGTGAATTATGTTATGACAAATGTAGTTGATTCAAAAAATAAAAAGAACTATATTTCATCTAATGATGTTATTACATTAAATTTTGGTTATACTTTAAATTGGAACTGGGAATTTGGATATGCAAATGATTTAAGGACTATGAATAGGTACTCTTCAATTGCATTAAAGAAAGATGGAGATAGTTGGAAGATATATGATGTAACAGATAGTAAGCTATTTTCATATTCTAGTCAATATACTAAAAATTTCTAAAATATTTTAAGTAAATATATAAACTTAATTTATAAATGATAAATATCCATTCATATTGAATGGGTATTTATTAATTATGTTTTAGTTTTGAATATAAATGAGTTATATATAGTTAATTAAATTGTGTAAAATAATTAAGTTATAATATGGAGAATTTATACTAGTATATTATTGTTGAAATATAGTTTTATTAAAAATAAAATTAATTGGTTAGATAATCCATAATTAATATTAAATATTGATGAAACTTGTAAAATATGCTATAATTGCAAGTATAAAGGAGTAAAGTAATATGGATATAAAGTTTGTATATAATAATAAAATTGAAAGTAGTATAGCTTGTATTTTAAATAAAGAGGGAAGTATAGGTATCTATATAGATAATATAGATATAGATGGAGTTAATATATTAGATAATTTAATTAAAAATAAAGATAATATAAAAATTTTTATTAGTATTAGTAATAAAACTATTACTAGAACTATTTTAGAGGAATTAAAAAATATCACCCCTAATATATATTATTTTAATAATAATAATTCAGAAAGTAAAAATGGAAATTTTATATATTTAATAGATGATAATATAGTAGAAATATTATTTGTTACACCTAATTTTGAAGAGGAAAATATAAAAAATGCAGATAGTATATCTATATATTTAAAAGGCAGTATAAGTGATAAAGAAATAAGCAAATTATTAAAAAAATTAGCTATAAGAGAAAGCGAATATATAAAACTTACTAAAGAAGTAATAGAAAAGTTAGAAGATATAAAAGATTTAAGAAATGATAAAGCAAGTACATTAACGAATATTATTTCAAGAGATGAAATAAAGAAAAGTTTTAGGAAAATTAATGAAGTAGAAGATAGTGAAGCGTTTATTCAAATGGTAGAAATGAATAGTAAAATAAAATATAAGGGCGATGATGTTTTAGTGGGAGATAAACAAGAAAATTTAATAGCTAATTTTGATAATAATGAAGAAATAGATATAGATTTAGGTGAATAATATGATAAAAAAAATTGCAATAATTTCAGATACTCATGGATTAATAGATTATATAGATGATGTATTTGAATATGAAGGAAATATAGATTGTTTAATTCATTTAGGTGATTATTATAGTGATATGGACCTTATAAAGAAAAAATATCCAGATTTATTAACTTATTATATTATGGGAAATCATGATATGGATTGGTTAGAACCAAAAGAGGCTTTGTTCAATGTTTATGGCGTTAGAATTTTTGCTACTCATGGACATTTGTATCAAATAAAACTTGGTATTGATAGTCTTATAAAAAAAGCAAAAGAAGTAAATGCAGATGTAGTGTTATATGGTCATAATCATATTCAAAAATGTATATATAAAGATAATATTATAGTTATAAATCCAGGTTCGATTTCAGAACCTAGAGAAGATAATTGTTTATTTTCATATACAATATTGGAAATAACTAAAAATGAAATAATCGTAAAATCAAAGTGGGCAAATTATGATTCAAAAGGAATAGGTCTAGAAATTAATACTGTGAAATTAGTTCCACATAGTGATACTTGGAAAGAAGCTTTTTTAGCAGAAAAGAAAAATCTAGAAGATTTATTAGGAAATAAAGTTGTGCAAATAGAACATGTAGGAAGTACTTCTATACCTAATATGCCTGCAAAACCAATTATAGATATAGTAGTAGCATTAGATAGTATTGGATCTGTTGAATATGCAACTAAAAAGCTTGTTTCAAATGGATATATATATAAAGGTCCGATAGAAGCTACTAATGATAGGTTTGGATTTGTAAAAGGAGTTGGAAATAAAAGGGAAGAACATTTATATCTTACAACATTAAATAGTGAAGTTTGGTATGATTATGTGCTTGTTAGAGATTATGTAACTGAACATAAAGAAGCATTTGATGCATATTTAAATTTAAAAACTACTTTGGCTGAAAAATATGCAGATGATAGAAGAAAGTACACAAAAAGCAAATTTGATTTCTTAGAAGAAATGCATAGATTATCTAGGAAACAATATTTGGGTGTAGATTACAAGAAAAAGGTAAATATGTAAAAATAAATATAATCCCTTAAATATCAAGGGATTATATATTTATAAAGTGTCACTTAAATACGTTATATTTCCAGCTCCAATTGTTAGTATAATATCACCGGATTTCATAATTTTCTTAAGATATTCTGTTATGTCTTCAAATTTAGGTATATATAAAGCATTTACATTATTTTCTTTTAATTTATCGACTAAATCTCTAGAAGATATACTTCCATCGTCTATTTCTCTTGCAGCATATATATCACTTATTATAGCAATATCACAATCAAAAAATGAAGTAGAAAAATCATCTAATAGCTCTTTTGTTCTGCTATATGTATGAGGTTGAAATACAGCAATAATTCTTTTATGCTCTTTTTGTTTTGCGGCAGAAAGTGTTGCTTTTATCTCAGTAGGGTGATGAGCATAATCATCATAAATAAGAATGTTTTCAGGCAATTCTTTTTTAAATTCAAATCTTCTTTTAGCACCACAAAATTCACTTAAAGTTTTTTGCATAGTTTTAAATGAAATTCCATGTGCATATGAAGTAGTAATAGCAGCTAGAGCATCATATACATTATGAATTCCAGGTACTGTTAAATAAAATTTATATGTAGACTTATCTTTTTTGTTTATAATATCAAAAGAATAAAATCCCTTTAAATTACATGACATATTTTTTGCACATATAGTTGCAGTTGGATCTCCAATTGAAAATGTTAATATTTCAATTTCTTTTTCACTAAGCTGTTCTTGTAGGTTATTTATTACATCAGTACAGTTAATATCATCTTTATTTATTACTAAAATTCCTTTTTTAGGTAACATAAGTATAAATTTTTTAAATGATTCTTTTATTTCTTCAATACCAGAAAAATAGTCAAGATGATCTTCATCAATATTTAATATTGTGGCAGTTTGATGTGGAAAATTTAAGAAACTGTCAACATATTCGCAAGCCTCTAATATAAAAAATTCAGAATCACCAATTCTATAATTCAAATTATTTAGTTTCTTAAATTTTGAACCTACTTGAACATTTGGGTCAAGTCCAGCATCTAAAAAAATTGAAGATACCATAGATGTAGTTGTAGTTTTTCCATGTGTTCCTGCTATGCATATAGGTGTATCATAACATTTGAGTAATATACCTAAAAATTTTGCTCTTTCATATACTGGTTTATTAAGAGCTTTAGCTCTAACAAATTCTGGATCATGTTGATTAATTGCTGATGTATAAACAACAATATCGGCATCTTTAACTAATTCAGCATTTGAACCAATAAAAACAGGAATGTCGTTATTACGAAGTATTTCTACCATATCACCTTCAAATTTATCAGAACCTGTAATAGTATAGCCTTCTTTTTTTAAAATAAGTGCTATACCACTCATACTAACCCCACCAATACCAATCATATGTATTTTTTTTACATTTTCTAATCCTTTAAAAGTTTTATTCATTTAATCCCACTTCTTTCATTAATTATATATTATACTTTATTATATGCAATTAGTCAAATTATATAGCTTATATTTTTTTATTCTACTTTTTCTTTAGAAAAAATATATAAAAATGTTGAAAATATACCAATTATATGCTATACTAATTTTACAATTAATTATGCCGCTGTGTTGGAATTGGTAGACAAGGAAGACTCAAAATCTTTTGTCAGCGATGACGTGTGGGTTCGAGTCCCACCAGCGGTACCATAAATGATATACATTTGCATATTTAATATAGCAGGTGTATTTTTAAAGGAGTTGTTAATTTGAAAATAGGAATAGTAGGATTACCAAATGTTGGAAAGAGTACGCTTTTTAATGCAATTACTAAAACTGGTGCAGAGTGTGCAAATTATCCTTTTTGTACTATAGAACCAAATGTTGGTATTGTAAATGTACCAGATAAGAGAATTGATGTATTATCTAAAATGTATGAAACAGAAAAAACAACATATGCAACAATCGAATTTGTAGATATAGCGGGCTTAGTAAAAGGTGCATCAAAAGGAGAAGGATTAGGTAATAAATTTTTATCTCATATTCGTGAAACAGATGCAATCGCACATGTAGTTAGATGCTTTGATGATGAAAAAATTGTACATGTTGATGGACGAGTAGATCCTGTAAGTGATATTGAGACTATTACTTTAGAATTAATATTTGCTGATCTTGAAACTATAAATAAAAGAATTGAAAGAGTATCAAAAATTATAAAATCTGGAGATAAAAAAGCAATTATAGAAAATGAACTTTTAAATAGAATAAAAGAACATTTAGAATCAGGATGCCCTGTAAGGACTATGGATCTTACACAAGAAGAAAAAGATATAATAAAAGATTCTTTATTGCTTACAATTAAACCTGTAATATATGTAGCAAATGTTTCAGAAGATAATGTCTCTGATATAGAAAATAATGAATATGTAAAACAAGTAGAAGAATATGCAAAAAAGGAAAATTCAATTGTTATTTCTTTATCTGCTAAATTAGAAGAAGATTTAAGTGAGTTAGAGGATGAAGATAAAAATTTATTAATGGAAGAATATAACATAAAAGAATCAGGATTAAGTAAATTAATTAAGGCAAGTTATGAATTATTAGGACTAATATCTTTTCTTACAGCAGGAAAACAAGAAGTAAGAGCATGGACTATAAAAAATGGTACAAAAGCTCCTCAAGCTGCAGGAAAAATTCACTCAGATTTTGAACGTGGATTTATAAAGGCAGAAGTAGTTTCGTATGATGTATTAATAGAATATGGTTCAGTTAATGCTGCAAAAGAGAAGGGACTTGTAAGACTAGAGGGAAAAGAATATATAGTAAAAGATGGAGATATAATAGTATTTAGATTTAATGTATAATACATAATATATAAGTAAATGTAAAATTTAATTATCTATACTTGTTTTTTTTTATGTTATATGGTATAATCCATATATATTAAAACTTAAAATTTAGGGGGAAAATGAAATGGGATGGATAGATTGGACAATAATGATTACTACAATAATAATAGGAATTATTCTTACAATAGTAGTAATGCTTCAAAGTAGTAAGGATTCTCAGTCTTCAATTACTGGATCAAATACTTTCTATGGCTCAAATAAATCAAAGACTTTAGATGGTGTTTTGTCTAAATATACAGTAGTACTTGCTATAATATTTTGTATACTTTGTTTCTTAACAACTGTAGCTATTTTAAAGTAAGGAAGAGGTTATAGATTAAAGATATGAAAATAAATAGTACTAAGCAATATTTACAAAGGAAGGAAGCTTTGACTTCCTTTTTTTTAGATAAATCTTATTTACCAATGACATTAAAGCAGATATCCACAATATTTGGAGTAAAGAAAGAGCAATTAAATGATTTAAAATCTATTTTAAATGAACTAGAAGATGATATGGTTATATATACTGATGATAATAATAAATATATAACTATAAAATCACCTGATATAATTAAATGTGTTTATCAGTCTAAATCAAAAAATTTTGGATTTGCAATATCTAAAAATTCTGAAGATATATATATAAATAAAAAAATGTCAAAAGGTGCAATGGATAGAGATACTATACTAGTAAAATTATTATCTAATAATGAAAGTATTTTTAATCATAAAAGAGAGGGACAAGTTGTAAAAATATTAAATAGAAATACTAAAAAAATTATAGGAAGATATATTAAAAGTAGAAATTTTGGTTTTGTAGTTCCAATAGATAAAAAATATGATGATATATATATACCTAAAAGTAATTCTAAAAATATAAAAGATGGACAGATAGTAGAAGTAGAAATAAAAAAATACGCTAATAATATTTCTAAGGCTGAAGGAAGAATTATAAATGTTATTAAAAATAATAACTTAGATGATTTAGAAGTAAAAGCGTTATATATATCATATGGATTAGACATATTAGAAAAATTTCCAGTTTTTGTAGAAAATGAGATTAAAAAAATTCCAGATGAAGTTAATGAAAAAGAAATATTAAATAGAGTTGATAGGACTTCTGAAAATAACATATATACTATTGATGGTGAAGATGCTAAAGATTTAGATGATGCAGTGCAGGTAAAAAAGAAAGATGATAAATATATTTTGTCTGTATATATAGCAGATGTGAGTCATTATGTAAAAGATGGTACATATTTAGATGCAGAGGCCTTAAGAAGAGGTACTAGTATATATATTCCAGGACAAGTATTACCAATGCTTCCTAAAAAACTTTCTAATGGTATTTGTAGCTTAAATGAAGGAGTTAAAAGGTTATGTCTTGCTATAGATATTACTTTTGACAAATATGGAAATGTAGTAGAAAGTAATGTTTTTAAATCATCTATAAAAGTAAGAAAAAAAATGACATATGATAAAGTATATAAAGTTTTAACTAGTAAAGATAATGATGTTTTAGAAGAATATAAAGAATTTACAAGAGATATTTTCTTAATGAGAGAGCTTGCCGTAATTTTAAATAATAAAAGGAAAGAAAATGGAAGTATTGATTTTGATATACCAGATACTAAAATAGTATTAGACGAATTTAGCAAGGTGGCTGATATTAAACCATATGAGATAACTATGGCTAATAAAATAATAGAGGAATTTATGCTTGCAGCTAATATGGAAATAGCACAAAAATTTTATTTTCTAGAATTACCTTTTATTTATCGTATACATGAAATACCAGATGAAGATAAATTAAGAAATTTAAATGAATTATTATCTAATTACAAAAAAAGAATAAAAGGAATTAAAAATATACATCCTAAAACTTTAGCAGATATATTAAGTAAAATAAATGATGAAGAGGAAAAACAAATTATATCTACATTTATGTTACGAACTTTAAAACTTGCAAGATATAGCGATGAATGTAGTGGACATTTTGGACTTGCAACTAAATACTATTGTCATTTTACTTCTCCTATAAGAAGGTATCCTGATTTATTTATACATAGAGTTATATCTGATTATATAGATAGTGGATACAATTTATCTGATTTAAAAATAAAAAAATATAGAGCTAATGCTAAAAGTTATTCTGAAATATCTTCAGAAGCTGAAAAACAAGCAACTCAAATAGAAAGAGATTTTGATAAATTATATGAAGCGATATATATGAAAAAGTTTGAAGGTACAAAATATAACGCAATTATATCATCTATAACATCTTTTGGAATGTTTATAAAATTAGAAAATACTATAGAAGGTTTTGTATCATTTGAGAATTTGAAATTTGATGAATATTATATATATGACGAAAATAAAAGAAGGCTTATAGGTCAAAGAACTGGAAATGTATATAAAATAGGTGATAAAGTAAAAGTTAAATTAATTAAATCTGATATAAAATTAAGACAAATAGATTTTAAAATAGTTTGAGGTGATTAATTTGGAAAAAAAGGTAGCTCGAGAAAAAAAGAGTAAAAATAATATTTATAAAAAAGAAATAGACAATAATGATAAAATTAAAAATGTAAAAAAACAGACTAACTCAAATAATACTTTTATTTTGTTATTAAAAGAATATTATAAGTTTTATAAGGAAAATTTAAAAAAGAAGCATATTGTTATATTTGTAATATGTCTTTGTATATTTTTTATTGTATTTTCTGCTTATATGTCTAAAATAAGTGCTACTCCAAATATTACTGATTTGATAAAAAATTCTGAAGAGGCAAATATTTCTTCTAATAATGTATTTACTACAATATTTAGTCAAAATATTCCGGCGGTTTTTGTTACAATTTTAGCAGGAATAGTGCCATATGTTTATATACCAGTATTAGGAGTAGCATATGCATATACATATGCAGTTAATATAGTTGAAAACTTTGCAACCTTTTCACATGTTGGTAATGTAGTATGTATGACTATTGGTGCTATAATTAATTTATTTTCTATATCTTTTGCAATTGCTACTGGTATATGCTATTGTAAGTTTTCTACAAAAAGACAAAAATATAATAAAACTGATGCTTATACTTTAAATAGTATAAAGAAAAAATTTTATGAAGATACAAAAAATAAAGAAAAATTAAAACAACTTGAAAATAAAATTAAAAATAAAGAAGTTGAAAGACAAAAATATAATGTAAAAGTACCATATATTAATATTTTAATCTCTTTTATAATATCTAGTATTATTATAATAATAGGTACATTAATTTCTGCAATTTAGGAGGTACAATGAGAGTAAGATACAATCCGAAAGCTCAAGAAGAATTAGAAAATTGTGAAAAATATATAAGTAATATTGATGATATAAAAAGTATATTAAATAATATAGGAAATAAAGAAATATATCTTGAAATTGGTATGGGAAAAGGAGATTTTATTTCTCAAATGTCACATAGAAATCCAAATAATATATATATAGGAATTGAAGTCTCTTTACCAGTACTCGCACTTGCAGTAAAGAAAATAAATAGATATGAAGAAGAAAATAATGTAAAATTAAATAATTTATATCTTATGTCTTTTGATGCAATTAATCTATCTAAAGTTTTTGGTAAAGGAAAAATTACAAAAATATATTTAAATTTTAGTGATCCTTGGCCAAAAAAAAGGCATACTAAAAGAAGACTTACATATGAAGCTTTTCTTAAAGAATATAAATATGTATTAAAAGATAATGGAATAATAGAATTAAAAACTGATAATAGATTATTTTTTGAATATAGTTTAGTGAGTATGCAAAATTTTGGCTTAAAATTTTTGGAAGTTTATTTAGACTTACATAGTACTGATATTGAAAATATAGAAACAGAATATGAAAAAAAGTTCTCACAGAAAGGACCAATTTATAAATTGGTTACATTAGTTAATAAAAAATAATTAAATATTTAAAGTAGTGTAATTTTTATATAAAATTTGCATAAAATATTGACAAAATACAAAAAATAGATTAAAATATACTGGTAGACAGTATGGTGGATATAGCGCAGTTGGTTAGAGCGCCAGTTTGTGGCACTGGAGGCCATGGGTTCGAATCCCATTTTCCACCCCATCTATTTTTAGTATATGTATTGGGCTGTAGCCAAGCGGTAAGGCACCAGACTTTGACTCTGGCATGCGCTGGTTCGAATCCAGCCAGCCCAGCCAAAATATAATCTCTAAAACGATTGGAATATCAACGTATTAGAGATTTTTTAATGCAATTTTAATGCAACTGATTAATATAATCTAAATATTTTTGAATTTCATCATCTTTAAATTTATTAAAAACAGAAGTATAAGTATTTAGTGTAGTTTCTATATCAGCATGTCCTAATAATTTAGAAAGAACAACAGCACTCAATCCACTTTCTATACATCTTGTTGCATATGTATGTCTTAACATGTGTGTTAATATTAGAAGATTTTAAATTTACTTCTTTTTTACTTTCTTTATTTTTTTCCTTTTTAATATTTATAACTCTTATGTTTGCATTTTTGCATATTCTCTTAAAATGAGCATTAATTATACTCGGAAAGATTATTAAAAGTGAAGTAAAAAGAGTAGTTATGACAGGGGTAAATCAAACTTGTTTAAAAATGCAGCAAGAATTAAGAGCAAAAGAAATGCGGTTGTGATTTAGTTTAAATAACAGCATATTCAGGAGCTAGACCAGAGTATGCAGAATGGCAAGGTAAAATTTATAGTAGAATTGGTAAAAGTAAAAAGTATCCTAGCTTAGTTGATAAGACTGGATATGGAACTGGTCCAGGATTTGGAGGTTGGAATTGTGGACATTCTATGTTCCAATATTATGAGGGAATGGGTAGAGTATATACTGATAAGGAACTTGAAGAGTTGAAATATGGCAAAGTTATAAAAGTCAATACTAAAATTACCAAAAAAGGGAAAATAATTTTTGCCACTTTAGGGAATAACAATTCTACATAG
>CANQUF010000024.1 GCA_947626975.1 uncultured Clostridia bacterium | reverse complement strand
TAAAATTCGACAACATTTAAAAAACGAGCAAAGCTTTATGGGAGTAGCTTTTGCTCGTTTTAACTGTCAAAGTCAAGTTTTACTATAACAATAATATTATTATATCAAAACATATTTTTACAGTCAATCTTTTGTATTAAATAAAAAAATTTTTTCATCTATATTACACATTTTTTTCACATTTATTTTTTTAGTCTTCTCTCTGCTATAGTAACTAAGTTATCTATAAGTGCTGTAACAGTAGTTAGTCCAACCCCTCCTGGAACTGGTGTTACATATTTTGCTTTTTTAGCAACATTATTTGTATCAACATCTCCAAGTATTTTTTTGTTTTTTCTATTTATGCCAACATCTATTACAACAGCCCCTTCTTTTACCATTCCTTTTGTTATAAGATGAGGCGAACCCGCAGCAACAACAAGTATATCTGCCATTTTAGTGTATTTTTTTAAATCTACTGTCTTCGAATGACATGTAATTATTGTAGCATTTTTATTTAATAATATTTGAGATATAGGTCTACCTACTATTACACTTCTCCCAACAACAACTGCTAGTTTTCCTTCTAAATCTAAATTTAAACTATCTATTATATATTCTATTCCTTTTGGCGTACAAGCTATCATTGAGTCTTGATTAGATAGTAATTTACCTAAATTTAAAGGATGGAATCCATCAACATCTTTTTCATAAGAAATTGAATTTAGTATTCTTTCTTTATCTAAGTGCTTATATATTGGTAATTGAACAAGAATTCCATCAATTGTTGGATCGTTATTTAAGTTTTCAATTATTTCTAATATTTTTTCTGTTTTAATATCATTATCCAATATATATTCAACTTCTTCAACATTTAATTCCTTGCAAAGTTTTCTTTTATTATTTACATATATTCTTGACGAATCTAAATCATTTGCAAGAATTACTGCAAGTTTTGGAACTATATTTTTCTTTTTTAATTTTTCTATCCTTTTTCTTAATTCTTTCTTCTTTTCTTCTACAATTTTCTTTACATCTACAATATTTTCTGTATAATCTTTTGTTTGCATATTATCACCTTTCTTTTTAATTTTCTAATTTGTAAATAGCTTCTTTTATATATCTTGCTGAACTTTTAGGTGCAACTTTACTTGGAAGGGAAAGTGCCCATATAACTTTTAATCCTAATTCTTTTGCCAAGCTAAAATCTATACCACCAGGAGTAGATGCTAGATCAATAATTAAACAAGTATCTTTTATTTTTTCTAGTTTATCCTTATCTAGTATAATAGATGGTACTGTATTAAAAATAACATCTGCTTTTGGTAAATATTTATCTAATTCATTAAGTTTTACACCATTATATCCCATCATTTCTATTAAAGCAATATCTTTTTCTTTTCTTGCTTCGCAATATACATTCGCACCAATTCCTGATAACATTTTTGAGAGAACTTTACCAATATTTCCATAGCCTAATACAAGTATATTTGAATTATACAAAGTTATATCAGTATTATTTATTGCAATAGATATTGCTCCTTCAGCGGTTGGAATTGCATTTTTTATAGCAATACATTCTTCACTCATAATATTAATATATTTTATATTTGCTTCTTTAAGCTTAAGTTCAGTTTCCTTTGAAATTCCACCTGTATATAACGTACTATTATTTTCTTTTATACAATTTATTAATTCTTCAATCTTTATATCATCTTCATTTACTGTAATATTGTCTTTAGTAAAAGGAATAGGTGCAATTATTACATCCGCAATTTTATAATCTACCAAATCTTTATTTTCATATTTATATAATTTTCTTAATTCTACACTTCTTTTATCTGTTCCTAGTACACAATACTTTTTCAATTAAATCACCTCATAAATATATATTAAACTATATTCAAAAAATGATTTTTTTATTCTATTATAAAGCCTTAACAAAATTATATATTACTTGGTCATTTATAGTTTTATTTTTTAATTTAATTTTTGATTTAATTTCAGACAAAAATTCTTCAAACTCATAAATCTTATATCTTTTTATTTTCTCTTTTAGTGCTACATACTCTACTAACATATATACAAAGTCTTTATACGTATTAATTTTATTTGCATTTAATTTTTGAGAAATTTCTGGTATTACATCTTCTAATAGTACTTTTATATAATTAGATTCTTCATTAATATATATGTGTAATAAATCCATTATTTTTTTACAAGTCTTTTCAGGAATATTTATTATCTTATTAAAAAAGAAATCTTCAGTTTTTGGAATTACATAATATCTATATCCATCTAATTTTTTTATATACTTTATAGTATCATAATATCCCATTTCTAGTAATTCTCTTGATGCTTTATAATCAAAGTTTAATATATTTGTGACTTCATCATATGGCTCAATTGTAATAAGATTAATTTTATTCCTTTTTATAATATTTTTATAATCTCTTATCCTATTTTTCTTAAAAGTTCTAATAGCAATTACATCTTTATACCCTTCTTTTTCTAACATACTTACTGGGCAATCGTCATATAATCCACCATCTACATATTTTTTATTATCTATAGTAACTCTTTTAAATATTGGTAAATTAGAACTAGCCATAAGATAATCAACAAGCTCTCCTTTTGGAATATCTTCTATATATAATTCTTTGCCCTTTTTATCTGATAGACAAAGTGTAACTAATCCTACTCTTACTTCTGATTTTCTTAACTTTTCTTCATCAACATAACTATCAATAAAAGCTCTTATTCTAGTAGTATCTATTCCACCTGATTTTATCGTTTCTGTTAATTTTTTAGATATATATTTTAATAAATCTAAACTTATTTTTGCATTCATTAAATTTCTTATTTTATCATCTTCTACATTAAACAAATCAGAGAATTTTATATTATACCAGATATCATATACTTTATCTAAATCCCCCTGTGCTATCATTATTGCATTTAATGCTCCAATAGATGTACCTGTAATTACTGAAAATTCATATCCATTTTCTTTTAAAGCTTTTACTGCTCCAACATGATATGCACCTTTTGCTCCTCCACCTTCCAAAGCCAAAGCATATTTTTTATTTAATTTGTCATTGCTATCTAAAGTTTTATTATCTTTTTTTTTCATATACCCTCCTTAAAAATTATAACATTGGTGAAAATGCAGAAATTAAAGCTTCTCCTACTTTTTTTAAGAATGATCGACTTTTCCATTCTTCCAAATTTATTTCTATACATTCTTCAGTCATTTTTTTAAAGTCATCTTTTAAATCTTTTTCTACACCTGTATTATATGTCCATATTATATCTTCAAAGTTTAAATGCATACTTCTAAAATCCATATTAGCTGTACCTACTATAGCGGTATTATCATCAGCGACAAAAGTTTTTGAATGTATAAATCCTGGTTTATACTCATATACTTTTACTCCTGCCTCTAATAATACTTCATAATATGACCTAGTTGCAGTATATACTACTTTTTTATCAGGAATATGAGGTACAACTACCCTTACATCTACTCCGCTACGTGCACTATTTAAAATAGCTATAAGTAATTGTTCACTTATAACAAAATATGGTGTTGTCATATATATATATTTTTTTGCATAGTTTATAGTTTGAATATATGTGTTTTCAATAGGTTGTTTTCTATTATCAGGTCCATCAGCAAGTGGTAATATATATCCATGATTATTATTTTTGTCTATAATATTGTTATTATTTAAATCGTTACTAATTGCCTTATACCACATATAATCAATAGGTTTGTTTGTAATCTGCTCTAGTGTCCTTAAAAACATAACTGATAAACTCCAAGTTGATTTCCCTGATATTTTAATTCCAACATCTTTCCAATGTCCAAACTTTTCAATTAAATTTACATATTCATCAGCTATATTTACACCACCAGTGTATGCGTATATACCATCAATAACTACTATTTTCCTATGATCTCTATAATTAATATATCCATTTATAATTGGCGAAAATGAATTAAATTTGTAGTATTCTATTCCATATTCTTTAAATTCCTTTTCCAAACCTTTATTATTTTTAAGTAAACAACCTAAAGAATCACATATTATTTGTATTTTTACACCTTCTTTTGCTTTTACTTTTAAAATATCAAATATACTATCAAATAACTTTCCTCTTTCTAGTATAAAAAACTCTATCAATATATATTTTTTTGCTTTTTTTATATCTTTTTTTAAACTATCAAAAAATTCTTCTCCTATTCTAAAATACTCTACTCCTTGATTCCTATATATAGGATATCCTGATATTTTATTCATATATTTAATTTGATTAGCTTTATACTCGTCATTTTTTTCAATTTCTTTTACTATATCACTAGAATTTGTCAAATAATTATCTGTACTTACTCTAACTCTTCTAATTTCCCTTTCTTTTTTTAATTTAAGCTTACTATTTCCCCACAAAATATATGCAAGTATTCCTACTACGGGAACAAACCCTATGAATAATATCCAAGATATTTTATACGCTGCACTCTCATGATGATATATTACATATAATATTGTTACTATTTTTATTATTTCATAAATTACTCTTGCATAAATATATATACCTCTAGCAGTTGTATATAATACAAATACTAAAATTACTTGTATTAAAAATATAATTGCTACTACTAATGTTTTTAATAAAGTTATAAAAAAATTTTTTTCACCTTTTTGTTTGGCTTTTTTTCCATCGGTTTTATCCATATAATATATTCCTCATTTCTACATATATTATTTATATACTATACATATATACCAAATATAAATATACATACAAATATCTATTTATTTAGTATACCCATAATTTTTATAAAATTGCTCTTTAAATTCTATAAGATTCTCATTTTTTATAGCATTCCTTATATCTTCCATTAATTTTACTAAAAATCTTAAATTATGTATTGATAATAGCCTTGCACCTAAAATTTCTTTAGTTTTAAATAAATGATGCAAATATGCTCTAGTATAATTTTTACAAGTATAGCAATCGCATTTTATATCTAATGTTGTAAAATCAGATGTATGGCATGAATTAAGCAAATTTACTTTTCCAAAATGTGTAAGTGCTGAGCCATTCCTTGCCATTCTCGTTGGAAGTACACAATCACACATATCAACACCCGCAAATACTGCTTCTATCAAATAATCAGGCGTTCCTACACCCATTAAATATCTTGGTTTATCTTGTGGTAAAAGTGGTGTAACATAATTTAAAATATCTAAAAAATCTTGTTTTGGTTCTCCTACACTTATTCCTCCTACTGCATATCCAGGTAAATCTAATTCTATTAAATCTTCTGCACTTTTTTTTCTTAAGTCTTTAAAAAATCCTCCTTGAACTATCCCAAATAAATTTTGCATATCTGTATTTTTATGATAATCTTTGCATCGTTTTGCCCACCTTGTAGTCCTTTCCATTGAATTTTTTACATATTCATAACTCTCTCCATATGGTGCACATTCATCAAAAGCCATCATTATGTCAGAGCCTAAACAATTTTGAATTTCTATAGATTTTTCAGGAGATATAAATTTTTTTGAACCATCAATGTGTGATGTAAATTCAACTCCTTCTTCAGTTATTTTTCTTAATTTACCTAAACTAAATACTTGAAAACCTCCACTATCAGTTAGAATATTTCTATCCCAATTCATAAATTTATGAAGACCACCCGCTTGTTTTATAAGTTCATGTCCTGGTCTTAAAAATAAATGATAAGTATTTGATAAAATTATATGTGAATTAATCATTTCTTTCATTTCATCTGTAGTCATTGCTTTTACTGTAGCCTGTGTTCCTACTGGCATAAACACTGGTGTTTCCACATCACCATGTGGAAGATGCATTATTCCAAGTCTTGCACCAGTATTTTTATCTATCTTTTTTATTTCAAATTTTAATGCTTTATTTTCCATTACTTCCTCCGCAAAATACTAATTTAGCTATATTTTAACACACTTTAAATTAATTTTCAACATAAATATGTAAAGTATATATGATATATATGTATATAATTGATAATTAAAATTATAAAAAGAGAAATAATATAACTACTATTTCTCTAACTATCATTTATAAAAATTATATATATTATTTTATCTAGTAATATCTAAACTTTTTCTTGATTTTTCATCTATTTTTAAATTTTTTCCATATATTTTTAAATTTTCTTCATCCTTTTTAATTTCATTTATTCCATATGTAAGCGAAGCTAAATTATCTTTCAAGTTATTTGTTCTATTTTGCTTTCTACTTATTAATTTTTCTTTTGCTTTCTCTTTTAATTTTCCTAATACATATTTTTTAGTATAATCAATTCCTTTAACATTTCCATCTTTATCAAGTATTAAATTAAATTTATCTTTATTAATTTTACCACTATTAGTATTATCTGTAAATGATAACATTTTAGCAATATCTTCTTCTTTAAATTCTTTATTAGTTTTTTTAAAAGAAACTTTATACATTTGAGTCTTTTTATTAATTCCAATTTTCAATTCTTCACTTAAAAGTTTTATTTTATTAAAAAAACCTTTCTGTGAAGATACATTTTCTTTTATTTTTTGTATTCTTTTTTTTCTATATTCTTTTTCTTTACTCTTATTTACATTTCCTATTAATAACTTCTCAACTTTTAAATCACTTTTTTTTGAAGGTTCCTTAGTTAAACCAGATATAATTCCTTCATTTTCTAATTTCTTTAATAAACGATAATTTCCTATATGAGTATTAGTATTATATTCTATTTGATTACCTTTATTATCATATGTATCTAATCCTAATAGTAAATTAACTTCTTGTAATTTTAAAAAATCCATTTTATTTTCTGTGAGAGTAGCTTGCATAAATTGACTAATACTTGGCAGACCTTGCACTATATAATTACTTGGTTGTCCACTTAACTTAGTTATAAGTTTATTTGACTTTACAGTCATTATTGAATTTTCTATATAATTTCCATTAACGCTATTAACTATATCATTTATACCTTTAGTAAGTGTAGCAAGTCCAAGTGGTGCTGTATAAGGCGTGACAGTAAGTCCTACCCCAACCAAAGTTATTGCAGTCCCTTTTAAGCCTCTTCCAAAATTTTTCAGTGATCTTTTGTAATTTTTCATATATATCATCCTTTTTTATATTATATACTTTAAATAATATATATTCAATATAATTATAGAAATTTTTACTATATTATTAATTAACTTTCCACTTTATATTAGAAAGTGTTACAGTTATAATATACACTGTAACACTTTAAATTACTATTTATTTATATATTTTTTTAAAAGATTTAGCACTTCAAGATTTTCATTTGCTATTGAATTTAATTTTGCATAATTATAGGCTGCCGAAGGATCCACGCGTTTATCTTCTAGTAGTAACTTTACTACTTCAAAATGACCTCCTTTTGCTGCCCACCTTATAGCATAATTATTATCATCTGCAGGATCTACTCGTTTATCTTTAAGCAGTACCCTTACTACTTCAAGATAGCCATTTGCCGCTGCCCATCTTATAGCATAATTATCGCAAGATGAGGGATCTACCCGTTTATCTTGTAATAGTACCTTTACTATATCAAGATAGCCTCCTCTTGATGCCCACCTTATAGCATAATCATTATCAAATGCAGGATTTACTCTTTCATATTTTAATAATAACTTTACTACTTTAAAATAACCTTTTCTCGATGCCCACCTTATAGGATAATTATTATCAGATGCAGGATTTACTCTTTCATCTTTCAATAATAACTTCACTAATTTTGAATAGCCCTTTGCCGCTGCCCATCTTATAGCATAATTATCGCAAGATGAGGGATCTACTCGTTTATCTTTAAGTAGTACACTTACTACTTCAAAGTAGCCATTTTCTGTTGCTAACTGCATAGCACAGTTATTATCAGATGCGGGATCTATTCGTTTATCTTGTAATAGTACCTTTACTATTTCAAGATGACCATTTGCCGCTGCTAACTTTATAGCACAGTTATTATCAGATGCAGGATCTACTCGGCTATCCTCTAATAATACCTTTACTATTTCTAAATGACCATTTTCTGATGCTTTACATATAGCATAGTTATTATCATCTGCAGGATCTACTCGGCTATCCTCTAATAATACCTTTACTATTTCTAAATGACCATTTTCTGATGCTTTACGTATAGGATAGTTATTATCTACCGAGGGGTCTACTTCATCAAATTCAAGCAATAACTTTACTAATTCTACACAACCTTCTTTTGAAGAATCTTGTAATAATTCATTATAATATTTCGATAGTTTTTTCCGATTATTATTTAATAATGACTTTACAATTTCATTATTACAAATACAGATTTTCTCCAACAAAATTAATGATACCATAAATAACTCCTCCATTTTTTTATAAGATTTTATTTACTTAGTAATTTCACCTCGTATTCTAAATTTATTGTGCATATATATTATCATAATTATATTTGTTTGTCAATTTTTTTAAAATCTAGCAATATTTATTTTAAATATACAAATTTAAAAGATACTTTTATATTACATAATTATACAAAAAAGAAAATTATTATAATGATTATTTTCTATATAGTATAAAAAATAGTAGATAAAACTCTTGTCTTATCTACTATTATCTTATTTTTATTTAATTATTATTCCATTACTGCTGTTGCACCAGCTGCACTTAAAGCTTCAACTAATTTTTCAGCATCTTCTTTTGATGCACCTTCTTTTACAGTCTTAGGAGCTGAATCTACTAAATCTTTAGCTTCTTTAAGACCAAGACCTGTTGCTTCTCTTACTGCTTTTATAACTGCAATCTTAGTTGCACCTGCATCTTTTAATACTACATTAAATTCTGTTTTTTCTTCAGCACCAGCTGCTCCAGCTGCTACTGGTCCAGCTGCTACTACTGCTGCAGCTGCAGATACTCCAAATTTTTCTTCTATTGCTTTTACTAAATCAGATAATTCAATAACTGATAATTTTTCAATTTCTTCTACTAATTTTTCTATTTTTTCCATTTTTAAATTCCTCCTTAAAAAATATAATTTAATTTACGCATTTTCTTCTTGTTTTTTTCTTGTTTCATTAAGAACAACTGCAAGATTACGTATATTTCCAAGTAATGCTTGACAAAGCATAGCATATAATGTATCTTTTGATGGTAAATTTGCAAGTTTCTTTACTTCTTTAACATCTATAACTTTAAGATCCATTATTCCACTTTTTATTTGATAAAATTCATTATCTTTAGAATAATCATTTAATATTTTAGCTGGCATAACATAGTCTTCATATCCTATTGCTATGGCAGTAGGACCTTGTAAAAAGCTATCTAATCCTTCTATTCCAGCTTCTTTTGCTGCATGAGATATAATAGAATTTTTTACTACCATATATTCAGCATTATTTTCTCTTAATTTTGAACGTAGTTTTGTATCATCTTCAACATTAATACCTCTGTAATCAACAAAAACTACTATTTTAGATTTTTTTAACTTTTCAGCAAGATCTTGTACTTGTTGTTTCTTTTGATTTAATATTTTCTCACTTGGCAATTTAATGACACCTCCTTAAATAAAAAATTACTTTATACATACCAAGGTTAGTATAAAGTAAAATTTAATAATTTTCTTTAATCAAACCTCGGTAGGATTTACATGTTTTACCTACTGTCTTTGGTTAATATTATATTTTTACTTAGATGTTGGATTTACTTTTATTCCAGCACCCATAGTAGTTGATAGTGCTATTGTTTTTAAGTAAGTACCCTTTGCAGCAGCAGGTTTTGCTTTTACTATGGCATCTAATAAAGTTTGGTAATTTTCTTTTAATTTTTCAATTCCAAATGATACTTTACCAATTGGACAGTGTATAATATTATTTTTATCTAATCTATACTCAATTTTACCAGCTTTAATTTCATTTACTGCTTTTGCAACATCCATAGTTACTGTTCCAGATTTTGGATTTGGCATAAGACCTTTAGGTCCAAGAACTCTTGCTATTTTACCAAGAGATGCCATCATGTCTGGTGTAGCCACTACTACATCAAAATCTAGCCAATTTTCCTTTTGGATTTTTTCAATCATATCATCATCGCCAACATAGTCAGCACCGGCTTGTTTTGCAGCCTCAGCTTTGTCACCTTTTGCTAAAACTAAAACAGTTTTAGTTTTACCAGTTCCATTAGGAAGTACAACAACTCCTCTTACTTGTTGATCTGCTTGTTTTGAATCAACACCTAATTTTATATGCATTTCTAATGTTTCATCAAATTTAGCTTTTGGCATTTGCAATGCAAGTTCTATAGCCTCTGTTGGTGTATATAATTTTCCTTTTTCTACTAATTTAGCTGCTTCAACCATTCTTTTACTCATTTTCTTCCCTCCTTTGGTAATAACGAACATCTATGTTCTCCCATAATTAACCTATAACTTCTATCCCCATTGATCTTGCTGTACCTTTTATCATAGATACTGCAGTCTCTAAAGATGATGCATTAAGGTCTTGCATTTTTAAATTAGCAATTTCTTCAACTTGTGCTAAAGTTACTTTTCCTACTTTTTCTTTATGTGGTTTTCCAGAAGCTTTGTCAATTTTTGCAGCTTTCTTTAAAAGCACAGCAGCAGGTGGAGTCTTTAGTACAAATGTAAATGATTTATCTGCATAAACTGTAAGAATAACTGGGAAAATAGTTCCAGCGTCTTTAGCAGTTTTTTCATTAAATTCTTTACAAAATTGCATTATATTTATACCAGTTGGTCCAAGTGCTGGTCCTACTGGTGGAGCTGGATTAGCTTTACCAGCTTGAATTTGTAATTTTACTACATGAGTTACTTTCTTCTCTGCCATCATTTTCACCTCCTTAAAATTAAAGTATATATAAAATATAAATTAAATTTATATCTTAATGCTAATTTAAATTCTTTGAATCTGACTATAATCTAACTCAACTGTTGTTTCTCTACCAAACATTGAAACCTTAACTTTAACTCTCTTTTTATCTTTAAATATTTCTTCAATAACTGCAGAATAATTATAAAAAGGTTCAGTTATAATCCTAACTGTATCACCTACTTCATAATCTAATTTAACTATATCATCAATACCTAAAGTTTGCATTTCTTTATTAGTAAGTGGTAATGGTTTTTCACCTATACCAACAAAATTGAAAATTCCTTTAATTCCTTTTACAATATACCAAGTCTCATCAGTCATAATCATCTTAATTAGCACATATCCAGGAAAAACTTTTTTTATAGAAGATTTTTGATTTCCATCTTTTATCTCTATTTCTTCTTCCATAGGTATTATTATCTCTTGAATTTTATCCTGAATTCCTCTATTTTCAACAATTTTTTCTAATGTTGCTTTAACTTTATTTTCATATCCCGAATATGTATAAACTACATACCAGTGTACTAAATCGGAATTGTTATCTTTTTCCAAACTCCTCAGCTCCTTTTGTTCATTAATATATTAACCTATCATATTTCTTATGGCATCCCATATTCTGCCATCTGCAAATTCAAGCAACATATCAAATAAAACAATAACTAGAGCAAATACTAAAGCAAGTGTTATAACCATTAATGTATTACTAATCAATTGCTTCTTTGTAGGCCACACAACTTTTTTAAGTTCAGCTTTTACTCCTTTAAAAAATCCTTTTCCCATTGTTTGTCCTCTCCTTTAATTATTTTGTTTCTTTGTGTACAGTATGTTTTCCACAATATTTACAAAACTTATTCATTTCAAGTCTATCAGGATTATTTCTTTTATTTTTTTCAGTTTCATAATTTCTTTGTTTACATTCAGTACAAGCTAATGTTAAATTTTCTCTCATAAAAAACACCTCCACGCTATTTTCCAATTATACATGCTAGTTAATTTTAACATAAAATCTTATATAAGTCAATAAATATTACGCAAAAAATTATATATAATTAAATAATTTGCTAACAATGTTATATTAAGCCTTCTCTTACATTATAAAATAAATGTTGCTGTATTATACCGGAATACTCTTTAAACTCATTATCCGCATATTGTATTATATCCTTCTTTTTTATATTATCTTTTTGTTCTTTAAAATATAAACTAGTCATAATACGTTCAACCCATACATCAATAGGGAACACTTCTCCTCTAGTACAAGAAAATAATAATATACAATCTGCCACTTTAGGTCCTATACCTTTAAATTTTAACAAAGTATTTCTTAATTCTTCTGTACTTTTGTTACTTAACTCTTTATAGCTAATATTATCATTTAAAAATTGTTCCACAGTATCTTTTATATATTTAGCTCTAAAACCTACGCCACATCTTCTAAAATCTTCTTCTGTTGCATTAGCTAGTTGATTTGGTGTAGGAAATAAATAATATTCATTATTTTCAAAGATTATTTTTTTACCATATCTTTTTGATATTTCATTTATAGAACGTGAAATTCTAGGTATATTGTTATTAGCTGATATTATATATGATATTACTGTTTCAAAAAAGTCTTGATTTAATATTCTAATTCCACTACTATTATTTACAGCTTTTTTTATATTTTTATCTATTTTTGAAATTTTGTTTTCTATATCATTATAATTTTTATATAAATCAAAATAGTTATATACCACTGATTCTAAATTATCTATTTTATTACTTTTTATATATAACTTATCTTTTTCTTGTCTTATCTTTATAACTCTATCTGATATTACTCCTATATATGTATTGTCTTCATTTGGAAGTAATTTCCATCTAAAGCATTGACCGCATTCAAGTGTATATTTTAAATTAAAACATTCTACATCTAATATTATTTCATCCATATACTACTCCTAGAAAAAAATCATAACTTTATATAATATTAATATAATATTATTATATCATAAACATAATTTTTTTCAATAAAAATTACAAATGAGATTATGATTTTTTTACTTTAGTATAATTTTACATTATATAATAAAAAAAATTAATTATATTAATTTTTTTATTTTTTTATAAAAAAAGTATTGACAAACTACATTTATTTTACTATAATCTTGACTTTGACAGTTAAAACGAGCAAAAGCTACTCCCATAAAGCTTTGCTCGTTTTTTAAATGTTGTCGAA
>CANQUF010000023.1 GCA_947626975.1 uncultured Clostridia bacterium | reverse complement strand
CGTTGGTTCGAGCCCAACACAAGGAGCCAAAGAATCTGTTTAAATTTTTAAAACAGAAGATATATAATCAATCAGTTAAACTGGTTGATTTTTTTTGCTTAAGCTAAAAATCATCCTAATGCTATAAATAAAGGATGGTGGAAAAAGATATTACATTGTTACTTTTTAACTATTCAAATGATGTATATATATCTATCTAAAATTATAATAATTAGAAAATTATTTAAAATGTATATAAATATGTCAATACATTCTTTATTTTTTGTAATATATAATGTATAATTAACATGACAAATAGTAGTTTTGTGAAGAAGGTATGATATGAAAAAAAATAAAAAAATAATGATTATTATTCTATTAATAATAATAATATTAGTAGTAGTAGGTTATGTAGTATATAGAATTTTAAGAGGACCAAGTGTAAACATAAAAGAAAAAATAGAAATTAAAAATTATGTTGAAAGTTACTTAACAAAGAAATATGGCGAACATAAATATAAAGTCACTGGTATTAGATATGAATATGATATGGATACATTATTTGATTATTCTAATCCTACGGGATATTGGGTATATTTTAAAAGTGATATTGCCCCTGATTCTTGGATTACTATTAATGGTCTAAATCCAAATGATTACAAAGTAGATAGTGATCATTTTATTGAAAGTTATTACTTTCCTGATCAAGATGGTTATAATACATATAAAACAATGGATAGTATTGAACCAAAAGAAGAATTAGAAGCAATTCTTTTAGATGAATTGAAAACTGAATTTGAACCACATGTATATGAAGTAAAATGTGACACAATTTTATTGAATATTCCAGAAGATTATGGAAGAATACCAACTTTAGAAGAATTAAAAACTAATACTAATTTATACAAAGTAACAGAATTTGATTATAAAGTTTCAAATACAATAGAAGATACAAATGAATACAACGAAAGACTTAAAACATATATTATAAATAAGTATAATAGTAATTCAAATATACACTTTAATCTCGAAAATACTCTTGTAAGTGTATTTTTAAAAGATTAAATTACGTATATAAAGTTTTTTACTTTCTTATGCTTTATTATTAAAGATTTTATATATACCAATTACAATTGCACTAAACTGCTACTGCAGTGGTCGTTTTTGTTATTGTAACACAAAATCATAATTTTCCTACTAAATTTATGTATAAAAACTTTGTAAGTATTGAAGTATGTTAAAGACAATATAGAAATGTAATTTTCTTTTGAATATAAGAATGTAAAATTTTGTACATTCTTATATTCATTTTTTAATAAATCTTAAATTCAAAATTTTTTCCTGATTTTACAAAAAAGTTAATTGTTTTATTACTATATTTTTCTGTTACCCCTAATTTTTCATAATTATTTTCAATAAGCTCTTGTAGTTTAACTTTTTGCTATATTATTATTTTTTTGAACAGTATTTATATGTATGAAAAATCCTTTTAGTTTGTTTTCAAAAAATATTATACCAGTTTTTTTATACAGTCATCTACTGTTCATTTATTTTTTTAAATTTTGGTATGCCTATGTCTTTCCAAATACATCAGCTCTTGAACTAGGAGATACTAGAGGTGTTTATGATTTATACATAAAAGGCACCCTAAATCATTTTGCATCAAGCTCATTTGAAAATATTTGTATATATTATTTAAAGTCAGAAAATATAAAAGGAAACATTGCCTTTAAGTTTTAAAACAATAGGCAGATGGCGGGATAACAACAATGAAATAGATATTTACATAACAAATGGAAAAAATTGTTATTGGGGGAATGCAAATTTAAGAATTCTAAGGTTACAATTTCAGATTGTAAAGATTTAAAAAAATGTTGTAATGATATGCCAAAGTATTATTATATTTTTTCAAAATCTGGATTTAAGGAAATTTTAATTGAATTATCAAAAAAGGCAAATATAAAGTTGATCTCTTTAGAAGAAATTTGTAATAAAACTTAAGCAAGAGAAATTATAAAACAGAGTATTTTAATTCTAGAAAGGTAAAAAATATAGACGATAGCTTAAAATGATAACCCATCGTCTTTTTCTTTATTGTTTTCATCGTTATAAAAAATAATCATTTATTTTCCACATTTTAAATTACAATTACAAAAACTATTTTTTAAGTACATTAATTCTTTTATTCCTTTACTTTGTTCTATGATAATTGAACTTGCCACTTCTTTTAATCGTGGATCAATACAATATTTTAATAAATTTTCACACATATTTACAGCTCCTTCATGGTGAGGTATCATTTCATTTATAAAATCATAATTTATATTATTACATTTTGGAGCAGTACTCATTTTACATATCATTTTATCAGTTATATTTATGTATTTTATTAAATATTCTTTAGTCTCACTATATGAATTATTGAAACCATTTGTTGTACAACCTATTTCTTTCATTTCCATAATACCATCAGTTTGCATTTTAATTATTTTATTACACATTTTTATTAATGGTTTAAAATCGCTATACTCTAATAGATTTTTGCACATATATATAGCAGCTTCATGGTGAGGAATCATACATACAATAAAGTCTAATGTTATATTTTGTTTAACACAAGGATTTAACATTCTGTATTTCATATTGTTTAATATTTCATTAAATCTAGTTAAATAGTTATTTTCTTCATTTCTAAAACTATCAATCATATTTATCACCTATATAATATAATATGATTTACCTGTTATTTGGTTAAAATAATGTTAATTATTATAAATAAAATATAAAAGTAAAGTTTAGTAAGATATTAATAACATGAAGAGTTAGAAATTAATATAATACTGTAGGTGATTTAAATGCAAGAATTTATTAATATTTTGATATATTTTATTGCGATTATTGGAATAATACTTACTACAGTATCATTTTTTGATAAATATACATATAGTGATAGTTTAATATATAATAAAAAAATATATAAAAAAAAGTTAGAAAATAACAAATATGTTGAGATAATAGTAAGAACATGTAATTTATCTGATGAAGAAATAGAAAAATTAGTAAAAATAATAAAAAATGGTAAATATAATAATTTAACAGATATTGCAGATAATATAAAAGTAAGTAGTGTAAGTTGACATTAAATAGTATTTTGTGTAAAATATATACGAGGTGTTAACAATGTATGCGAGTTTAACTGGTATAATAGAGAAAAAATATAAAGATAGAGTAGTAGTAAATGTAAATGATGTTGGCTATGAAGTATATATGCCTGAAAGTGAAATATTAAATTTAAATGAGAATAATGGAAAAATAAAGATAAATACTCATCTTCAGGTAAAAGAAGACGATATGAAGCTTTTTGGTTTTTTAGAAGAAAATACTTTGGAATTTTTTAAAAAATTGATTACAGTTAGTGGTGTTGGACCAAAAGTTGCACTAGGTATAATTTCTAATATTAGTGTAAGTCAAATGTGTATAGCTATAGCTACTGAAAATGTGGTAACTTTAAAATCTATACCAGGCGTTGGACCAAAAATGGCTCAGAAGATTATATTTGAACTAAAAGATAAAGTACAAAAAGAAAATATGGATAAAATTGCTAGTATAACTGATAAAAAAGTTAATAATAATATAAATATTGATGAAGCTATAATAGCATTAGAGGTATTAGGGTATAATAAAAAAGATATAAAAAATGTAATTTTAAAGTTAAATTTAGAAGGTAAAACGGTAGAAGAAATTATAAAAGAAGTATTAAAAAATATGCAAAAAAAATAGTAAAAAATAAAGAGGGTAAATATATAATAATATGTTTATCCTTTTTATTTTTTATGTATATTTATAGTTATACTTATTTTATAAATTATAAAAAAAATATAGACAAATTATGTATTATATGATATTATTTTATCAAATAATATTATTAATTGTAAAATTTTTAAAATATATTTTATATTATTAGGTTGATATGAAAGGAAAGTTTATGATAGAATTTATAAATGTAGATAAAGAGTATAATCATAATGTAAAAGCTTTGGATAACATAAATATAAATATAGAAAAAGGAGAGTTTGTTTTTTTAGTTGGCCCATCAGGGTCTGGTAAATCGACTTTTTTAAAATTACTTATAAAGGAGGAAGAACCAACAAAAGGAAAAATATTAGTAAATGGTAAAGATTTAAGTAAGATAAAGCCTAGAGAAATTCCATATTTAAGAAGAAAAATTGGTTTTGTATTTCAAGACTTTAGGTTATTATATGATAGAACAGTTGCCGAAAATATTGAGTTTGCACTAAGAGTTATAGAATCTTCTGAGAGAGAAATTTCAATACAATTAAGAACCGTTTTAGAATTAGTAAGACTTACTGGAAAAGAAAATTTTTATCCAAATCAACTATCTGGTGGAGAACAACAAAGAGTTTCTCTTGCAAGGGCTCTTGCTACAAAACCTCCAATAATAATTGCTGATGAACCTACTGGAAATCTTGACCCATCAACTGCAAAAGAGATTTTTAAAACTTTAGAGGAAATAAATGCAAGAGGTACTACTATTATAGTTGTAACACATGCTAAGGATATTGTTGATAGTATGAATAAAAGAGTAATTGCTTTAAATAATGGTAGAATAGTTAAAGATGAACAAAGAGGAGGATATTAAATGACAACTAATGTTTATTTAATAAAAGAAGGCTATGAAAATTTAAAAAAGCATGGTTCAAAAACATTTTCTACTATGCTTATAATTTGTGCAACAATGTTAATAACAGGAATATTTATAATATTACTTCAGAATGTTAATAAAAATGTTGAAGTTGTAAAGTATGAACAAGGATTGCAAGCTATAATATCTGATACTGCTACAGATGAAGATATTGAGTATATGAAAGATCAATTAAGTAAAATTGATGGTATTAGAGATATAAATTATATTAACAAAGAAATGGCATATAAAGATGCAGAAGAAGAATTTAAAGATATGTCATATTTTCTTGAGGGATTAGATAAAATAAATCCTTTCCCTGCTTCATTTGTTATAAGGTTTACAGATATAAATTATGCTGATACAGTAAAAGCAGAAGTTGAAAAAATTGATGGAATAACTAAAATCAAATATAATTCTGATACAATTAATGCTGTTATATCAATTTCTAAAATAGTAAACATTTTTTTATTAGGAGTTGGAGCAGTAATGCTTGTTGTAAGTATATTTATAATTTCTAATACAATAAAACTTGCTGTATATTCAAATAAAAGAGAAATATTTATAATGAGGTATATAGGTGCTACTAATAGTTTTATAAAAAGACCATTTATAATTGAAGGAGCAATAATGGGAATAGTATCTGCATTAATATCTTTTATATTAATATCTATAGGATATATGTTAATATATATGAACGTACCTGAGGTTGGTTCATCAATAGGAGTTTTTGGAGTATTATCGTATAAAGAGCTATGGTACCAAGTACTATTAATATATATAGTATTAGGATTATTTATAGGAATAATCGGAAGTAATATATCAATAAAAAAATATTTAAAAGTTTAATTGTAAAATGTTAAATTAATGTTATAGCAGTATTTTAAATAACATATATAAATATAAGAGGTGACATTATATATGAAATCTAGAATAATAATTAAAATAAATGTAATTTTATTTATGTTATTATTTATATACTCTAATGTTAAGTTTAATGTTAGGGCAGATATAAAAACAAGTGAGCCAAATTCTGAAATAACTAATAATATTAGTGAATTAGAAAGAGTAAAGCAGGAACAAATAGAAAATATAAAGCAATTAAATGGAGTTGAAAAAGAAATTGCACAGTATATGTATGATATATCTGATATAGATAGTAAAATGATAAAATATAGCCAAAGTTTAAACGAATTGCAAGATAAGCTAAATGATTTAAATTCTGAACTTTCAAAAAATGAAAGTTCTTTAAGTGATACAAGTAGTGTATATAAGAAAGAGTTAGAGTCATATTCAAATAGACTTAGGGTATTATATGAAAATGGTGTTCCTAATATTGCAGATATATTAACTAATTCAGAAAGTATTTCAGACTTTTTTACTAAAATGAATTTATACACTACAATACTTGAAAATCAGAAAGAACAACTTAGTAAAATGAAAAATCAAAAGTCATATATTTCTTATGTACAACAAAATATAGAAACTCAAAAAAAACAAATTGAAAGTTTAAAAAAAGATATTGAAAATT
This sequence comes from uncultured Clostridia bacterium, assembly GCA_947626975.1. Classification (GTDB taxonomy): domain Bacteria; phylum Bacillota; class Clostridia; order TANB77; family CAG-465; genus CAG-465. The sequence goes on along the minus strand of CANQUF010000023.1, from coordinate 10,510 downwards.
CTAATGAACTTTTAAATCAAGAGTTAGCTAAAAAGCAAAGTAGAGTATCAGAACTTACAGCTGAAAAAAGTAATTTACAAGAAGCGTCAAAGTTACTTACAAAGCAAAAAGAAGATGCATTAAAAACAATTGAAGATGAGATACAAAAGGCTATAAATAGTCAAAATAGCTTAGTAGATGGCTCATCAACTGAGTTTACTGGTGGAAATTTTATATGGCCAGTTCCTGGATTTAATACAATTACTACAAGATTTCAAGAAATATATACTTTAGTAAATCCTGCAGGAAGTGCCCATACTGGAGTTGATATTGCAGGTGCAAATATAAATGCAACACCTATGCTTGCTATAGAATCAGGTACAGTAATTGTTGCGGGATATAATGCAGGAGGCTATGGAAATTACGTAATGATAAATCATGGAAAATGTACAGATGATGGAAATAATTATATCTCATTGTACGGGCATGCAAGTAGTCTTGCAGTAAAAACTGGAGACTATGTTGAAAAAGGTCAAGTAATTGCTTATGTAGGAACTACTGGAAATTCTACAGGCCCACATTTGCATTTAGAAATACGTATAAATGGAAAAATTACAGATCCATTAGTACAATATCCAGGACTTACATTTAGGTATGTATAAAATAAAGTAAGGGGTGGTAATTTTTGAATAAAAATAAATTTAAGTTTATCTTTGCACTAACTATTGTTTCCACAATCGTAGGGACAAGCACTAATAAACTTTATTGTGATAGTATTACCGATAAAAAAAATAAAGTAGATGAAATACAACAACAAATAAATAATAATAATAATCAAATAGCTGAATCTCAAAAAGAGGCTGAAAGTTATATTAATGAAATAAAAGATTTAGATAGCCAAATTTCACAGTATACTGATGAAGTTAGTTCGTTAAATCAAAAAGTGGATGAAGTTAATAGTAAGATAACAAATTATGAAGATGCTTTGCAAAATTCATCACAAAGATATAGTAGTGCAGAAGATATGTATACAACAAGGGTACGAGCTATTTATGAAAGTGGTGTTCCAAGTATATTAGATATATTGCTTTCATCTGATGGAATTGATGACTTTTTTTCTAAATTAAATGTGTATCAAAGTATATTGGAGTATGATAAATCTTTAGTTGGAAATATTAAAAGTGAGAAAGAATATATCGATTATATAAAAAAAGATATAGAAAATCAAAAAGTTCAACTTGATCAATTAAAATATGATGTTGAAAAATCTACTAATTCATTGAATTCTGCTAAAGCTCAAAAACAAGCTAAGGTTAATGAATTAAATGCTTCAGCAGATAAATTGGCACAAGTAAATGAATTATTAAATAAAGAAGCAGAAAACTTGAATAAAAAAATACAAGAAGAAATTGCTGCTGCACAAAGAAATAATACTGGTTCAAGTAATATAGTAAGTTCTAATGGAAGATTTGATTGGCCATTAAAAGTAAAAGGAACTATAACTGCAACTTTTCCTAGATATAGTGATGGGACAAGACATGATGGTGTTGATATAGCAGTACCTGTAGGTACACCTGTATATGCTGCAGCAAGTGGTAAAGTAATAACTTCAAAATATTATATACAGGCAGATAGGGGAGGAGGCTATAAAGATGGATATGGTAACTATGTAATGATTTATCATAGTGATTATACTACTCTTTATGGACATTTAAAATTTAAGCAAGTTGTATCTGTAGGTCAAATGGTAAATAAAGGTGATTTGATAGGTTATACTGCAAGTACAGGTAATTCAACAGGTCCACATCTACATTTTGAAGTAAGAAAAGGAACAACTGCGGTAAATCCAATGCAATTTTTTAATTAAATAAGCACTAAAATTATAAAAAACTATTGACATATTAATTTTTTTATTAGATAATATAACTATAGTATATTGTCATAGGGGGTTAAAATAATATGAGTTCAGGATTTCTTAATAAGTTTATGAATATTATGAAAAATAAAGATGATGATGAATATATAGATGATGAAGAAGTAGAGTATGATATAGATGATGAGGAGGAATATGATTCTCAGCCTAAATCTAGAAGAAGTTTTAGAGATATTGAGGAATCAAATCCATATGGTAAAAATAATAATATTCAGTCTAAAGTCATACCTATGAATACTGCAGTTTCCTCTTCACAAATGGTAATTACACAACCTTCATCTTTTAATGAAATTGAGGAAATAGGTGAATACTTAAAACAAAGAAAATCTGTTATTATAAATCTTGAAAATGTAACAAAAGAAGATGCAAGAAGATTAATTGATTTTTTAAGTGGAGCGACTTTCATGATGGACGGTACTTTTCAACCAGTATCAAATCTAATATATTTAATAACACCAAGGAATATTGAGATTCAAAATGATGTAGAAAGAAGTAAATATAAACAACAAAAAATGTCATTTTCTTGGCTAAAGTAATACAAGTATAATAGCAAGTCAAGTATATATTGGCTTGCTATTTTTTTAAATTATAGGTATAAATATAAAGGGGGAAAATATATGTTAACACCAGTTGATATAGAAAATAAAGTTTTTAAAAAATCTAAAATAAAAGGATATGATATAGATGATGTTGAAGACTTTTTAGAAGTTATAATTGAAGATTATGAAAAATTATATAAAGAAAATGCAGAGTTAAAAAGCAAAATAGAAACTATGGAAGATTCTGTTACATATTATAAATCAATTGAAGATGGAATAAATAAGACTATTGAAAACGCTCAAACATCTGCAGATACTATTAAGGAAGCTGCACAAAAAGAGGCAGAAAATATAAAGAAGGAAGTGGAACTTGAAGCTAAACAAGATCTTGAAAAACTTAAATTAGAAATTGTAAAAAAAGAGAATGAACTTGAAGAAAAGAAAAAACAAATGCAGATATATAAAATACGTGTAAGTTCAATGCTTGAAGCTCAACTTAAAATATTAAATGAAGAAGATGAAGAAGATTAGAATCTAATTTTAAAGTATAAGTGAGATAAAATTATGAAAAAGAAAAGAAAGAGTGTATTCACATACAGTGTTATAATAATATTATTATTAGTTAGTATAACATCATTAGTGTGTATTGGAATTTGTAATAATAATAAAGTAAAAGTTATAGGCTCTGAGAGTAAATTTAAAAGAATAATTAGTTCAAATGATTATAATTCAGGTAATATATTAAAAAAAATATTTACTTTGCCATATAGTTTGTATGAATTAGGTACAATGCAAACTAATTCTTCTACATCAATAGATTCAGGAAGCTTCACTGGAGCACTAAATAAAGAAACTACGTCTAGTGTAGAGTATTCTACTACTAATTTACAAGTAGAAAATGTTGATGAGGCTGATATAGTAAAAACTGATGGAAAATATATTTATTCACTTACAGATAATGAAGTTATAATTACAGAAACTTTCGAGGACGGAAATACTAAAATTGTATCTAGAATTTCAAATATAGAAGCACCAGAAGATATATTTGTAAATAATGATAAATTAATAGTTATTAGTACAATATCTTCTAGTAAAAATACAGTAGTTGATATTTTTAATATAACAGATAGGAGTAATCCTAAAAAATTAAAGAATATCGAATTAAAATTAGATTATTATACTTCACGACTTATAAATAATAAATTATATATTTTTTCATCAGGAAATATTGGAAAATACAATCTTGATAAATATTATTATTATGATAATAAAAATCAAAAGCACATATCATTATATTCTGTAAATGATATGCCACAAAAAATGGATTATAATAAAATAATGTATATAAAAGATATAAATTCAAAATTTTTAACAGCAATTATTGATGTAGATTTAAACAATTTAGATAATATTAATTTTAATGGGATAATGATGAATATATCTAATGCATATATTTCGCAAAATAATATATATGTCGTTGAAAGTAAATATATGTATGAAAATAGATATAATTTAGGAAGTATATTTGGATTTAAAGGTGTATTTGGTATTTTGGGTGAAGAAGATTATGGAACTTATACAAATATATATAAATTTAATATACAAGATCAAAAAATAGAATATGTAGATATGGCAAAAGAAAAAGGAAGTACCCTTAACCAATTTTCTATGGATGAATATAATGGAAATTTAAGAGTTGCTTTAAATGATGGAGCAAATCAAAACAAAATAGCTATTTATGATGAAAACATGAAAAAAATTGGGGGACTTAATAATATAGCACAAGGTGAAAAGATTTATTCAACTCGATTTATAAATGATAGAGCATATATGGTTACATATAAAACAATAGATCCGTTATTCGTAATAGACTTATCTAATCCAGAGCAACCTCAAATTTTAGGTAAATTAAAGATTCCTGGATATAGTACCTATTTACATCCTTATGATGAAAATCATATAATAGGTATTGGAAATGATACTACAACTAAAGTATATAGAAATTCAAGTGGTAAAGTAACATCTGAATCTACTGTAATTACAGGAATTAAAATGGCTATATTTGATGTTACAGATGTATCTAATCCAAAAGAGATGTTTTCACAAAAAATAGGTGATTCAAAAACATATTCATCAGTGCTTAGTAACCATAAATCATTGTTATTTTCAAAAGAAAAAAATTTATTTGCTATACCAATAAATAATTATAGTAGTGATATTAACGTAATCAAGACAGATGATAATATATCTAGTAGTGATATATCATCAAAAATTAAAAGTAGTAGAGTGTCTAACGGATATCTAGTATATAATATAGATTTAAATAATGGATTTAAAGAAAAGGGAACAATTACACATAATACAAGTAGTAATTATTTTACGTATTCAAAGTATTCTGATGAATTAAGAGGATTATATATAAATAACATATTATATACAATATCAAATAAATATATTAAGGCAAATGATATAGATACATTATCTGAAAAAAGTTGCCTAAAGTTAGAGGAGGAAAATTGATATGGAAAAAAGTAAAAAAACACTTGTAATGCCTATTTCTTCTTTAGTACTTGGAATAATATCAATATTTATGATAACAATTTATTATATATCATTGCCTTGTGGTATACTTGCAATAATATTTGGTGCTAAATCAAAGAAAAAAACAGGATCTAAATTTTCAGCTTCTGGTCTTATACTTGGAATAATAGGATTATCGCTTTGCGTGTTTATATATGGATTTTTTATTTCAGGTATAGTGCTAAGTAGCCTATAATAAATTTAAGCTTAATAATAATTTAAAATGATATCTAAATATATAGATATCATTTTTTTCTGAATAAAAGTATAACTTTTATTCAATACTTATAGATATATATTAAAAATTAATATGAAATATGGGTATGCATTTCCTTTTTACATATATTGAAAATATAATGAAAATATGTTAAAATTATATGCATATAATAAAGAAGAAATGGAGAGTTAATTTATGTTTGATAAATTAGAAGATATAGAAAAAAAATATAATGATCTAACTAAAAAAATATCAGATCCAGATATAATTTCAGATCAAAGTAGTTGGAAAAAGTATATGAAAGAACAATCTGCAATGAAAGATGTAGTAGATAAATATGTTGAGTATAAAAAAGTAAAACAGAATATGGAAGATGCAAAAGAAATGATGAGTGATCCAGAAATGAAGAACATGGCTGAAGAAGAATTCTACTCATCAAAGAAAAAATTAGAAGAAATAGAAGAAGAATTAAAAATTCTGTTACTGCCTAAAGATGAAAATGATGATAGTAATGTTATTATAGAAATACGTGGTGGAGCAGGAGGAGAGGAAGCTGCTTTATTTGCGTATAATCTTTACAGGATGTATACAATGTATGCAGATTTAAAACATTGGCAAGTAGAAGTAATAGATATAAACGAAACTGGGATTGGTGGACTAAAAGAAGTATCGTTTATGTTAAAAGGTAAGGGGGCATATAGTAAACTTAAGTTTGAAAGTGGTGTACATAGAGTACAACGTGTACCTGAAACTGAAGCTAGTGGAAGAATACATACGTCTACCGTAACCGTTGCAGTTTTACCTGAAGTAGAAGATGTTGAAATTGAAATAAATCAAAGTGATTTAAGAATTGATACATATAGAGCAAGTGGTGCAGGAGGACAGCATGTAAATAAAACATCATCTGCAATAAGAATAACACATTTACCTACAGGAATTGTTGTTGCATGTCAAAGTGAACGTTCGCAACTTCAAAATAAGGAAACTGCTATGAAAATGTTAAGATCTAAATTATATGAAATGGAGCAAGAAAAGAAAGAAAAAGAAGTTTCTACAACAAGAAGATTACAGGTTGGAAGTGGTGCAAGAAGTGAAAAAATAAGAACATATAATTATCCTCAAAGTAGAGTAACAGATCATAGAATAAACTTTACTATATATCAATTAGAGAGCTTTTTAAATGGTAATTTAGATGAAATGATAGATGCTTTGGCAGCAGCAGATAAGGCAGATAGATTAAAAGAAGGAAATTTATAATATATATTAAGAATATGTTTGAATAAAGTGTTATGATTTATAAAGAGTAGATAAGTAACTATTTTATAAGAATACTAATTTTAAATCTACTCTTTTATTTAATAACTTTTAGTTTTTTACATATTTTTACAATTAGTATTTTTTCATAGTAGTAACATAATTTATTATTAAATTTAAAAAAAATTAATAAAAGTATTGACAATCTTTCAAAAATAGTGTATTATATATACGCAGTGTAGTTTATGGGCTATTAGCTCAGTTGGCAGAGCACTTGACTTTTAATCAAGTTGTCCCGCGTTCGAATCGCGGATAGCTCACCATAGATGGCCCGTTGGTCAATCGGTTAAGACATCGCCCTTTCACGGCGGAGTGAGGAGTTCGACTCTCCTACGGGTCACCATGAATGTATATTGCAGTTGCTTGAATAGCTCAGTTGGTAGAGCAACGGTCTTGTAAACCGTAGGTCGTCAGTTCGACTCTGACTTCAAGCTCCATAAAAATATCTTGATATCAAGCCTTTCATAGATTTGGCTTGATATTTTTTATTTTTTCAAAAAAATTTTTTAATTATATAGTTTATTTATTTTGAAAATTAAATTATTTCACTATCTTTTTATAATTAATAACTAATTGAATAAAAGAGCAAAAGTTTTTATGTAAATTTTATCTTAATGAAATCTCTTATTATTTAGCTGTAATACAATATAATAAAATATGGTAACAAATATTTTAAAATATATTGAAAATATATCCCCATTTTGATATAATGTATTAAAGTTAAATTATATAAAGAGGTAATATATGGAAAATGAAATAAAAAATGAAAATTTTTCAAAAACATTGAATCTTCCTAAAAAAACTATATTGATTGATAATAATATATCAAAAAGAGAAGGTTTCTTTTTAAATAAAATGCAGTCAGCAACAAGATATAGAGAAATAGTTGAGAAAAATAAGTCAAGTAAAGTGCATTATAATATGCTTGAAATTCCTATGAAAATTAATAATGAATTAAATACTACATATATATTAAATAAAACATTAAAAGACATAATGTTAAGGTATTTAATTCTTAGTGGATATAACGTAAGTCACGAACTTGACTTTGAAATGTCTAATAAAAAAATAAAAGAAATATTAAGGTCTAATGTTAATAAAAAGGAGTTAAAAAAGGCATATACTGAGGAAGTAGAAGATTTAATTAACTTAGCTAGAGAAAATATATATAAAATAAAAAAATTAGGTACAGTAATAGATTATAACGATTTAAATACAGAAACATTAAAATTTAATTATCCAAAACACATGATCTCTAAATTTTGGGAGTGGTATAAAAGTGGTAAAATAACATTTAATATTGAACCTGTTAATTGGTGTACAAAGTGTCAGAAAACTCAAGGTGTAGCTAATGTTATTTTAAAAGAAGAAGACCTTGATAATTTATATGTATTATATAAAATTAAGCAGGATAGTGATAAAAATAAGTCATTACTTTCAAAAATTGAAAATGCTAATAATGTGTATATAATTGCAAACACAGTAAAACCTTGGACACTTATATCTAGTGAACATATAGCAGTTGTAAAAGATTTAGATTATAGTATATTAAAAGTAAAAGAAAAAGAACAAGAAGTTTATTACATTGTTGAATCATCAAAACAAAATAACATAATTGAGAGATTATTTTTAATAAGATACGAAACCGTATCTACAATAAAAGGTCAAGATTTAATAGATATAGAATGTCTTAATCCATTAGATCAAAAACTATTAATAAAGGTTATTCCTGCTTCAAAAGATTATGTTACTTTGGATCAGTATATACCAGTAGGTGCATCTATTGTATCAGGAGGAAATACACGTGTAGATTATTTAATATCAAAAGAAAATGATGATGTTAAATTAAAAGATATAATCGATAAATCGGGAAAAGTAAGGAATAATATAAAAAAGTTTGTAGGACTTCAGTATAAAGAAGTAAATAAAAAAGTATTAGATATATTAAAAGATAATAAATGTCTACTTATGAGACAAAAAATAAAAGCAAAAATAGAAACTTGTAGAGATTGTGGAAATGATTTAGTATATGTTAATGAAAAACAATGGTATATAAAAAGAACATATCAAGATAGTGAACTAAAAAAGGTATATAATAATATATTAAGTAAAATTAATGCTTTTTCTAATGATGGTAACAAATATATAAAAAATGAATTTGATAAATATATAAAAAATAAAGAAAGTTTAATTGTTAGTAAAGACCATTATGGAGTACCAATTCCAGTTGTATACTGTGCCAAGTGTTCAAAAGAAATCTTGAATGAAGATGTAGTAAATACTTTAATTAAATTTTTTGAAGAAAATGATATTACTGATTATTATAATACTCCAATAAATGAAATTTTAAAAGATATTGTACATTGTGATGAATGTGGTAGTACTTTAGTAAATAGAGCTGATGTTACTTTCAATGATTTTTTTAAAAATGTTTGTAAAACACCTTTTAATAATATAATTAACAAAAAAGATATTAATGACATTAACCTATTAATAGAAAATAAAAGTGATTTTTTAAAACAAATAAGGTACTTATCCTTTTCTGAAAATGAAGATATAACTAAAATGGAAAATATTGATAAAATAATGCTACATGAAACAGTAAGTGATAAAGTTAAAAAATATGATGAAAATGTTGAAAATAATAAAGATAATATAAATAATAAAAAGAATAATAATGAAGATGTAATTACTCCAAATCAAATAGTAGATAATTATGGTACAGATATACTTAGATCTTGGATCGCTATACATTGTAATGATAAATATATTAATTTAAGAAAATCAAGTTTATTGAATGCAAATAAAATGTATTTAAGAATAAGAAAAACTTTTAAATATATAACCTCTAATTTATATGATTTTAATCCAAAAAGAGATATGATACCAACTAATGAATGTAATGATTTAGATATATATATGTATACAAGACTTAGAGAAATTATTAAGAAAGTTGAAGAGAATTATAGAAATATTAATATTAGTGATGTATTTAGGACTATATTCGATTTTTGTGAAAATGATCTATGTAAAAATTATTTTGAAGCTATTAAATTTAGATTATATATTTTAAAATATAATGATAGATTAAGAAGAAGTACACAATCTATGATGTATAAAATATTGATTACACTTGTAAGATATTTAACTCCAATAATGCCCATTACTTTAGAATATATTTGGTCATTTATATGGCATAAAAATGCACAAGAAGAAAATAATATAATGTTATTTAGAGGAAGAGTAAATATTGTTGATGATGAATTTAAAAGAATAGTTTCTAAATGGACTAATATATTTAAGATAAAAACTAGTATAAAAAAATATATTAATTTAGCAATTTCCAAAAAACAAATATCTAACTCATTAGAAGCTAAAATTGTAATTAAACAAAAAAATGAAAAAACTATTAAATTCTTTGAAGAAAATAAAGAAGATATGCTAAGAACTTTAAATGTGTCACAAATTGAAACACAATTATCTAAAGTAAATAGTATAATTGTAACAAAAGCAGATGGACTTAAATGTCAAAGATGTGGAAATTATTCTAAATATTTAGGTCAAGATATAAGATATAGAAATTTATGTCCTATATGTTCAGATGTTATGATTAGTAAAGAGGAGTAATTTAATGTAATTTTTTAGATTATAGAAAATATCATATAGCCTTTTAAATATTACTAAAATATCAAAATCTATATACATCGTATGTTGAAACATGTAATAAAAATAATGTAAATATATATAATGCTCTGTTAATGTTAAGTTTAGGAAAACCATATACATTAAAAGAGGTATTAAGTGGTGAAGCAATATAAAAAGTATCCTAAAAAAAGAGAGAATATAAAAGTATTCCTCGATTTTTGGATGCTTTTTTATATAATAGGAAAGTCATACCGAAAAAATTCAAAAAAGTGTAGGTTAACATAATAGTACTATACTAATAAA
>CANQUF010000022.1 GCA_947626975.1 uncultured Clostridia bacterium | reverse complement strand
TGGCCTAAACGTAATGATCAATATAAAGGTGTTAACTTAGGGAACTTTTTAAACTTCGTTAAAAACAATGTTACAAAGATTTCTAATGAAGATTATGATATTCTTAAAGAAAAAGGTGCTTTTATTTCGTATAATGAATGTAAAGCTCATCAAAAAGTACTTCTTCTATTAGATTTCTATGAAAATTTTGGTAGATGGCCTAAACGTAATGATCAATATAAAGGTGTTAACTTAGGGAACTTTTTAAACTTCGTTAAAAACAATGTTACAAAAGTTTCTAATGAAGATTATGATATTCTTAAAGAAAAAGGTGCTTTTATTTCGCATAACGAATATAAAAAGCATCAAAAAGTACTTCTTCTATTAGAGTTCTATGAAAATTTTGGTAGATGGCCTAAACGTAATGAGCAATATAAAGGTGTTAACTTAGGAAACTTTTTAAACTTTGTTAAAAACAATGTTACAAAGATTTCTAATGGCGATTATTCTGCTCTTAGAAAAAAAGGCTTTTTGATTAAATTATAAAATATACTAAACATTAATATTTTTAATGTTCTTCAAAAAAATTACCATATAAAAGTATATTTTAGAGAATATGTAAATAAAAATTAAACTGATGAGATTTTTCAAAATTGATAAATTTCATCAGTTATTTATTATGTCAATTCTATGAGAACTTCTTTGTCATATCTATAAGTCTAGTATGATAACCATTCTTTTCATAAAATTTAATAGCATTTTCATTATACCCAAATACTTCAAGTAAAATATCTTTACATCCACTTTCAATTAAATATTTTTCCATATAATTTAATAATATTTTTCCATATCCTTTAGCTCTACAATTTTTTGACACAATTAATTCAGTAATTCTACCTCTTTTTGGTGCTTGAAAATCATATTCAGAAGTTTCTTCATTATTTATTACTCCTACTATCAATCCAATTATTTTTTTGTTTTCTCTATACAATAACATTTTTCCATTATATTTTTGAATATCTTCCATAGTTTTTTTAAAATATTCTTCTCTATAATTTTCTGTTAAGATATTATATTTTTCTTTATCAATACTTGCAATATAATATTGTAATTCAACTAATAAATCTTTAACATCTTCATCATATTGACTACTGTACTCAATTATCATTTTTAAATTCTCTTTTCTATTCTATCTTTCCATATTCTTCATCACTAACTGGCTCTAGCCACTCATTTGATGTATCTTCGCCAGGTACTTCTACAGCTATATGACTAAACCAACTATCTTTTGTTGCCCCGTGCCAATGTTTAACATTTGCAGGAATTACTACAATATCACCTGGGTACAATTTTTGTACTGGCTTTCCAAATTCTTGATAAAGACCAAGTCCATCAATACAAATAAGAACTTGCCCACCTCCATTTGTTGCTTTATGAATATGCCAATTATTTCTACAACCTGGCTCAAAAGTAACATTTGCAAAACTAATACCATTTTCTGTTTTAGCAAGAGGATTTAGATAACTATTCCCTATAAAATATTGTGCATAATCAATATTAGGCTTCCCAACTCCAAACATTCCACCATGATTTTTATACTCTTCTATATTACTCATACATTATCATTCCTTTAATTTCATAATTATATTATACAATACTTACTTTAATTTTTCTATAAATTACTTTATATTTTAAATAAAAATAATCCCAACCTATATATAATAAGCTGAGATTATTAATTTAAATATTTAAAATATCTATAACATCTTTTGTAATTTGTTCTACAGATATTCCGTTTTCCTTTAAAAGTTCAGTTGCAATAAATCTATCTGGAAATTCTTTCTTTAACCCATAATTTTTCACTTTTATATTTCTACTACCATAATAACTTGCAATTTTTTCTCCAAATCCTCCACTTAATATGCCATCTTCTAAAGTTATTACTATATCATGATTTTCTGTTAGTTTATCTAACAGCTCCTCATCTATTCCACTAATATATCTTGGATTTATTAAAGTTGGTATAATATTGCAATTTTCTTTTATTGATTTTGATATTTCTTCTCCAAGCTGATAAAAATCACCTAGTGCTATAATTGCAACTTTACTTCCATTTTCTTCAATTTTATATTTATTTATATTGCTATAATCACTATCTACCTTTCTATTATCAGAAATAACTCCATTACAAGGAATACGAATTGCTACTGGATACTTATTTTGCTCTATTGACCAATCTAACATAGCAAAATATTCTTCTTTTGAAGTAGGAGCTAAATATACCATATTAGGTATGTTGGAAATTAAAGCAATATCATAAATTCCTAAATGTGTAACATCATTCATTGCAAAAACAGATGCAGTATTTATTAAAATAGTAGCTGGATTTTTATTAATACATAAATCTTGTGACATTTGATCAAAAGTTCTTTGAATAAAACTAGAATGTGTAGCAAAAACTGGTTTACATCCATTTTTAGCAATTCCTGATACCATAGCTACTGCATGTTCTTCTGCAATTCCTACATCAACAAATTGTTTTCCGGCAATTTTTCTCTTATCCTCAGTAAAGCCTATATTTGTTGGAACTCCTGCTACTACTGCAACAACTTTTTGGTCATTTTTCATTTTGTTTAATAGATAGTCACAAGTAAGACTTCCATAATCCTCTCCATCAAAAGAAGAAAGTGGCTTACCAGTTTTTATATCAAACGGCATACAATAATGCCAATTTTCTTTATCTTCTTCAGCAAATTTATATCCCTTACCTTTTTGCGTATTTATATGAACAACTATTGGATGAGATATATCTCTTACCATCGTAAAAGTATCAATTAACTTTTCTATATTATTTCCTTCATTTAAATATACATAATCTAATCCCATAGCTTTAAACAGATTACATTGACATTTTCCATTACTATCTCTTAACTCTTTTAGATTTTTATATAGTCCTCCATGATTCTCTGCAATTGACATATCATTATCATTTACAATAATTATAAAATTAGTATTAAGCTCACTTGCAAAGTTCAATCCTTCTAATGCTTCTCCTCCACTTAAAGATCCATCTCCTATAACAGCAATTATATTATCATTATCTCCTTTTAAATCTCTTGCCTTGGCAAGCCCTGATGCTAAACTAATTGAGGTTGAAGTATGGCCAACATTAAATAAATCATGTCTACTTTCTTCAGGGTTAGTATATCCTGAAATATCTTCAAAATGTTCTTCATATATATATGAGTCTTTTCTACCTGTAAGCATCTTATGTGGGTAAGTTTGGTGTGATACATCAAAGACAATTTTATCTTTTGGTGAGTTAAATACATAATGTAATGCAATGGTAGCTTCAACCATACCAAAATTAGGGCCAAAATGTCCTCCATGTTTACTTAATCTGTTAAAAAGTGCCTCCCTAATTTCTTGAGCTAACTTATTTAATTCTTCAATTTTTAATTTTTTTAAATCTTCTGGTGAAGTTATATTATTTAATAATTCGTACATATTATCCCCCTTTTACCAAATGAAAAATAATATAAATATTTTTATTTACATATTTCATTTATTATATTTAAAGTATTAAGTGTCCTTGGAAATCCAATATATGGCATTAATATAGTAGTTGCACCAACTAAAGTTTTTTTATCATTTCCTACATTTAAATTTCCCTGTACATGTCCTCTTAATTGATTTTCACATCCTCCAAGTGTAGCTATAATACTAAAAGTAACTAGTTCTCTATCCTTTACATCAAGTCCTGTTCTTGTATAAAAGTCGCCAAAGCAATATCCTTGCAAAAATTTTTGAAAATGTTCTTGACCTTTTGGTGCATTTTCAATCATACTATCAATTGTTTCTTTGCCAAAGATTTCTACTTGCTTTTCATAACCTTTTTGAATCCTATTATCTTTTGTTACTGTAGATTGAGGCTCAAGTGGTAATTTTATATTATTTATTTTAAATACATTATTAGTTTCTTCTAAAAATTTAAACATTCCAGATATACCTACATATGGTATTGATTGATATAACACTTCTTTTATTTCTATAGGCGTAATACCAATTAAATTAATTGCTTGATTTACCATTATTTTATATTCTCGAAGTGACCTACTAGTAATCAAAGAAGCTAAAATAACTAACATCATACTCCTTTGTGGTAGCATACATTCTTTTAATACCTCACCAGTAGTAAACCCAGTAAAGATATCAAAAAATTCTGGATCATTTGATTTTAAATGTACTTCCATATTTTGATTATCATCTTCAATACTATTATTCATATTTTCATCTCCTATTTATATAATCTTACATATATATTATACTACTTAATAATTAATACAAGTCAATACTTTTTCTTAAATTATACAAATTAATATGTTATTTTACATATAAATTTTATAAAAAAACTTAAGCTACTTTACTATAACTTAAGTTTTCTTGTATTTTCTATCAGATTTTAAATTCTGCTAATTAGCTTCTGGAGCTTCTACAGGACATACACTTCTACATGCTCCACATTCAATACAAAGTTCAGGATTTATAACATATCTATCTTCTCCTTGTGATATTGCTCCTACTGGACATTGTTGTTCACATGCTCCACATGATATACATTTATCAGTTATTCTATATGACATTTTATTCACCCCCATTATTATATATATAATAAAACTATTCTTTTTTAGATTTATTATTCCATTTTATATTATCTAAATCATATATTTCAAATCTCTCTTCTTCTTTATCTTCTCCAAATTTTACTTTAACCTTAAGTTCTAAAATATTGGTACTTACTACTTTTCCTTCTTCACCTGTTTCTTTTACTTCAACAATACTACCAATTTTAGGTAATCTCTTTAAATTTTCTTTATATGATTCATCTTCATATTTTAAGCAACACATAAGCTTTCCACATGCTCCAGATAATTTTTGCATATTAATTTGAAGTCCTTGATTCTTTGCCATTTTTATAGTTACAGGATCAAAATCTTGTAAAAAAGTTCTACAACATACTTCTTTACCACACATACCTAAATTTGGATATGACTTTATTTCATCTCTTGGTCCTATTTGCCTTAGTTCGATTCTTGTTTTATATTTTGAAGCTAACAATTTTACTAAATCTCTAAAATCAACTCTTTCTTCAGATACAAAATATATTGTAAGTTTAGTTGTATCAAAACTATACTCAGCCAATAAAAATTTCATATTTAAATTTAATTTATTTGCTTCTTCTTTGCAAAATTTTAATACTTCTTTAGCTTTTTTTTCATTATTGCTAAAAATTTCCAAATCACTTTTTTTAGGTAATCTAATTCCACTTTTTATTTCAACATGTTTTGGTAAATCTTCTTTATAAGCAAATTTTACTATTCTACCTAATTCTTCACCTTTTTCTGTTATTCCAATAACATTATCATTAAGTTTAAAAGAATCTTTGTAACCTTCAAAATAGTAAAGCTTGCCTGTCTTTTTAAATCTTACTCCTACTAGTTTTTCATTCATTAATTTACTCCTTATATATTATCGACTATTCTTAATATCATATTATCTATTACTATTTCATAGTTTCCATTAAATTTAAGCCTAATTTTTGCCCTATTAACATATTTTATAGTTTCATATTTTCCATTTTTATATAATATATACTCTAAATAATCCAGTATATACTTTTTAGAAAAATCTATACTTTGTGATAAAATTAAACTTTCACCTATATTTTTGCTATTCAAAACTTCAAATAATTTTTCAATATTTTCAAACTGTTCTTGTAAATTTAATTCCACTATATTAGTAGCTAATCCTATAGATCCATCTATATATTCTAAAATATTTGAGTTTAAGCTAACGTTATATTTTTGATTTATATAACTTTCTATATATTTATCCGGGATATTTTTAAAAGATATTTGATTTACTCTTGATATTATTGTAGGTAATATATTAATAATATTAGTTGCAATTAAAATAATAATTACATAGCTTGGAGGCTCTTCTAATGTTTTAAGTAAAGCATTTTGAGATGCAATATTTAAATATTCAGCATCATTAATAATATATACCTTATATTTACCACTAATAGGTGAAGTATATATATCATCAATAACTTCCTTTCTTATTTGTTCTACAAGTATATCTTTTTTATCATCATTTTTTGAAATATATTTATAATCTATACAAGATTCTAAATTATCTATATTTAATATATTTTTTGCTAATTGTTTTGCAAAAAGTAATTTTCCTATTCCTTCTTTTCCATAAAACAAATAAGCATGAGATAGTTTACCAGTTTTAATTAAATTTTCAAAATATACTTTTTCTTCTTGATGACCTAGAATATTTGAGAACATTTACTCACCTCATTTTATAACTTACCAAATCTAGTAAATGGCCATACTCTTATTATTACATATCCATCAATTTTTGAAATTGGGACACATCCAAAATATCTAGAATCCTTACTTACTAATCTATTATCTCCCATTACAAACACTGTATCTTCAGGTACTACTATATCATTATATGTTTCTTTATTTGTAACTCCATCTTTTAAATATGGTTCATCTAATTTTTCACCATTTCTATATACAAATCCATCATCACCAATTACTATATGATCTCCAGGAAGACCAATAATCCTTTTTATATATTCAGATTTTCCTATTCCTACAAAGTTATATAAAAATGATTCTATAATATTTTTATCTTCATATTTTGCTATATTATTTTCATTTTTTATCATAGTATCAATTGGTGCTTTAAATGTTATTATTTTTCCATATTCTAATTTTTGTTTAAATAAAACTGTTCTTTGAATTAATACCTTTTCACCATCAATTGCTGTTGGATACATAGATGATTGTTTAACACCAGATATTGTACCTAAAAAGAAGTTAATTATTAGGTAACATAGATATGCTATAACAAAACATAAAACCCATTCCATAATTTCATTTTGCAAAGTTTTTTTTACTTTTCTAACTTTTTCTTTATTGGAATTAGTTATTTCAGAAGGCCTAATCTCATCATTCTCATCAATATCATCATATTTAATTTCATTTGGTGTAAAATCTAACATTTCATCTTTATCAATATCTTTCTTAGGTATAAATTTTTTTCCTATTTTTTTACCTATATATTCGTCAGCATCTATATCATCATAAACAATATTATCTTTATTGTCCACATTTTTTTCACTCATATTTTTATTATTACTATATAATTTAGTAATATTCTCCTTTCTATAGTATTAACATTATTAATTTTATCATATTCTGACATAAATTACAATACTATTAAAATCTATATTTAATATTAATAAAAGAGAACATAAAAGTATAATCCTATTATTAGTTTAATATTTTCACCTATCTTTTTCTTCTTATTATTACTCCTTCAAATACTTTATATGGTATTTTAATTTTTACCTTTTGTCCTTTTTTTCCTGGATTTATTGTATTAATTTCTTCATTTGTTTTATCATCATATAACTTTTCAATATTAAACTTACATACATCTAAAGTATCTGGAAAAAGTATCTCTAATGTATCTCCTAAACTTAATTTATTTTTTATTTCAACTAGATAAACATCATCTGCTATATCTTCATCCTTAGATATAACCTTAGCTCCATATTCATAATCTAAATTTTCACTTTTCCCATCTAAATCATGGATATCTTGGTTATTATCGTCTGAAAAATAAAATTCAGAAAAGCCACGTGTTTTAACTTTTTGCAATTCATTTAAATATAATTCTTGGCTATATTCATTTTCCATGCCTTTTTCTTTTAAGTTATAATAATCATCAATTGCTTTTCTATATGCTCTTACTACAGTAGCTAGATAATAATCAGTTTTAAGCCTTCCTTCTATTTTTAAACTATTTACTCCCATATCACAAATTGTTGGTATTTGTTTTATCAAACACATATCTTTAGATGAGAATAAATATGTTCCATTTTCATCAAAATCAATATTTATAATACTATCTTTATTGTTCACTTCTGTTGCTGTTATATTATACTTAAACCTACAAGGTTGAGAACAATCTCCAAGATTTGCACATCTTCCTGTTAAATACTTACTAAGATAACATCTTCCAGAATATGCATAACATATAGCTCCATGTATAAATATTTCTACTTCTAAATCTTCTGGTTTATTTTTCATTATATATTCAATTTTTTCTTTGCTAAGTTCTCTGGCAAGTATTACACGTTTAGCTCCATACTTATGCCAAAAATTTGCAGAATTTAAACTTACCGTATTTGCTTGAGTACTTATATGTATTTCCATACCTGGGGCAATTTCTTTTATTTTTTCAATTATTCCTACATCACTTGCAATTATAGCATCTGCTCCTATTTTTTCTAACTTTTTTATTTCATGTTCGATTTCTTCATAATATTCATCATATGCATATATATTTAGCGCAACGTATACTTTTTTACCTATACTATGCGCATATATAATAATTTTTTCTAATCCATCAGAATCCAAATTAGTTCTTGATCTTAAAGATAAATTAGAAGTTCCTGCATATACTGCATCTGCTCCATACATAAAAGCTATTTTAGCTTTTTCAACACTACCAGCAGGTGCTAATAATTCGACTTTTTTCATTATATCCTCCAAAAATATTTTTATATAAATTTTATATACTTCATTTATATGTTTATCAAGTTTTATATTATTGTTTTAACTATATCTTATCTTCCTATTTTTTAAAATATATATAATATAATTTTTTAAACTTTAAAATATAAATATTTTTTTATTGTAAGTATTAATTAAATTTTAGTAATAAATATTTATTTTATAATTAATTAATAAGGCTGGACATATTATAAATTCATATATTAAACAATGTACATATAATGTTATTTAAATTTCTGATTTAACATATTTGATTTTATAAATCCATTAATTTTAAAGAATAATTCTTTACTCATATTTATTTTTTATATGTAACATAATAACACAAAAACCTCTTTTTTTCAATATTTTAGCTTAAAAAAAGACCGTTTCTTTTGAAACGGTTTAAAGTTTTTGTATTTATCAAATTTTTATATTCTTGTAGGATAAATTTATCAAGACTTATAAAAAGTTCAACAAAAACTCGTCTTGGTGGGAATGACCGGAATCGAACCGGTACGGGTTTTGAAGCCCGCAGGATTTTAAGTCCTGTGCGTCTGCCAGTTCCGCCACACTCCCTTTCACGTTTTTAATTATAACATTATATATAATTAATGTCAATATTTTTTTTAAAATTAAATAAAAATAGGAGGATTTCCCCCTATTTTTAATGTTTCTTTTTTGATTTTTTATTAGATTTCTTTTTATTTTTCTTTTTTACATTATTATTAGTTTTACTAGTTGCTACTTCTTCATTTTCACTTTTTTCTTCTACATCTTCTTTTTCAGATTTTTTATTTTTTATATCTTCTTTAATATCTTTACTTTTATTATTTTTCTTTGAAATAAATTCTTCTATAGTACACCATAATGATGAAGCTACAAACATTGAAGAATATGTACCAACAATTACTCCAATAATTAATGGTAATGCGAACTGTTTTAATACTTCCTGATTATTAATATATGCAAATACATATACTACTCCAATTGCAGCAATTGTAGTAATAGAAGTATATATAGTTCTTCTTATTGTTTGATTTATACTTAAATTTACTGTATCTTTCATATTTGGTGATTTTGAAATTTTTCTATTATTCTCTCTAATTCTATCATACACAATTATAGTATCGTTTATAGAATATCCTATAATTGTAAGTATTACTGCTATAAAAGTAGAATTAATTGGCAATTTAAATATACCATATAATGCTGTTACTACAAGTACATTATTTGCAAGTCCTATTATTGCAGTAATTGCAGCAACAAATCCTAATGTTTTAAATCTAATTCCTATATATAAAAGTAATAACACTATAGATACTGCTAAAGCAAGTAAGGCTGAATCTAATAATTCTTTACCATATGATGCTTGAACATTTCTTATAGATGGTTCTTGAATTAAAGGATATTTTTCTCTTAGCCTTTCAACTATACTATTAGATTGTTCTTCTTCTAAAACATCACATGTTATTATTAATGATGTACTATTTACTCCTAGTTTTTGCACTAAAGGCTTTTGACCTACTACTTCATTTACTATACTTTCAATATCAGTATTGTCAAACTCTTCACCTAAATCAGTCTGTATAGTAGTTCCACCTTTAAAATCAACATCGAACTTAAATCCTACAGTAAATCCACGAAAAAGTCCAAAAATTATTATAATTAGAGGAATAGCAAAGAAAATATATCTATGTTTTAAAAAGTCTATTTTCATATTTATTTTACCTCCTCTTTCTTAGTTTTTACAGCAAATAAGAATTTGTGCTTATTTGCAAGTGGCATAAATTGCTTTAATATATATTTTGTTATTAACACAGCTGTTATTACACTTATTACAACTCCAAGTGCTAGTACTATTCCAAAACCTTTAATTGTTCCTATTCCAAAAATGTATAGAAGTATTGCTATTATAAATGTAGTTACATTTCCATCTATAATTGCAGTCATTGCATTTTTAAATCCTTTATCAAAAGATTTTTTAGCACCAGACTTTTGCATTAATTCTTCTCTTAACCTTTCAAATATAATTACGTTTGCATCTACTGCCATACCTATAGATAATATAAGTCCTGCAATTCCTGGTAAAGTTATACTAATTCCTGTATTAGAAATTATTAATAAAACAATTGCAACATACGTAATTAATGTTAAACTTGAAACTATACCTGGAAGTCTATATATAACTATCATTATTACACAAACTAATATAAGTGCAACAATT
This sequence comes from uncultured Clostridia bacterium, assembly GCA_947626975.1. Taxonomy (GTDB): domain Bacteria; phylum Bacillota; class Clostridia; order TANB77; family CAG-465; genus CAG-465. Next base: position 6,762 of record CANQUF010000022.1, on the reverse strand, counting down.
CCAGCTTTCAAGCTTACATCTAATGCTTTTTGCCCAATATATGGACCAATATACTCTTTACTTATAACATTTAAAGAAAATGGTAATGCTCCAGATGATATTAACATTGCATATTCTTGTGCTTGTATTTTCTTATCAGAATATGAACCTTGACCCATAGTAATTATTGCAGTATTAGACTCAATTTTGCTATTTACAACAGGTGTAGTAAGTAAATCATCATCTAAATATATTGGCATTGTTTGACCAACTAACTTTTCTGTAGCTTCAGCAAATTTCTTACTACCATTATCATTAAACTCTAATATTACATGAGGTGATGAAAGTCCTGTATTATCTGTAGCTTCATCACTATATTTAGCATCTTTTATATCTTCACCTGATAATAATATATTTCCATCATTATCTCTAAATGTTACTTGAGCTGTTTTATCAAGTCCTTCAACTACCTCAAGTGGATCTCTTGAAAGGTCATCGCTCTTGTATGGTACATCTACAGATATTTGTTTAGTATTCTCATCAGTTCTTACAATATAATCAAATATATTCTTAGCTTCTAATCTTTTTCTAATTACAGTTTCTGCCTTTTTCAAATCATCTACAGAAATTGTTGTACCTTCAGTTTCATTTGCTTGATATACTATAGTTACTCCTCCACTAATATCAAGACCAGTATTAACATGTTTTATTCCTTTAATAATAACATTATCGCCAATTTTTATTCCAAATATTGCAATATATACAATTGCTGCGATTATACAAACTGAAATTATGATTTTTATAACATTATTTGTCTTCACTTATTATACCTCCTATTTTATAGAATTTATTATACTATTTTTATACATTATAGTCAATATTTCGACTACTTTTTATTATTAAAATTATAATAAAATTTATGTTTTTAGTATTGATCTTTTAATATATATAATAAAGAATGACACATATATTATTAAATAAACATAAACTATATTATATTTTTAATAATATATTAGGAGGAATTTTAATGAATAAATGTAATAATTATGACGATATATATTGTTGCTGTAATAAAAATTATATTTGTCCTAAAATAATATCGGGAGCAACTGGTCCTACCGGTGCTACTGGTGCTACTGGTGCTACCGGTCCACAAGGCCCTCAAGGTGAACCGGGAATTCCTGGCCCTACTGGTACAAGCGTTACTATTTTAGGATATTATGATACTTTATCTGAATTACAACAAGCTCATGAAACTGGTAATCCTGGCGATTCATATTTAGTTGATTCAAATTTATATATATGGGCTAGCGAAAATAATGAATGGGAAGATGTTGGAATTATAAGAGGTCCTAAAGGGGATCAAGGTCCTAAAGGAGAACAAGGTGTACCGGGACTTCAAGGAATCCAAGGTCCTCAAGGAATTCAGGGAATACCAGGAATTAAAGGCGAACAAGGGCCTAAAGGTGAACCAGGACTAAAAGGCGATCAGGGACCTAAAGGAGAGCAAGGTCCTAAAGGTGATCAAGGATCTAAAGGTGATAAAGGTGAACCAGGTCTTCAAGGAATTCAAGGGCCTCAAGGAGAGCAAGGACTTCCAGGTCCTAAGGGAGAACAAGGCCCTAAAGGAGATCAAGGCCCTCAAGGTGAACCAGGACCTCAAGGAATTCCAGGTCCTCAAGGGCCTCAAGGAGAGCAAGGACTTCCAGGGCCTAAAGGAGAGCAAGGACCTATAGGACCTACCGGACCTTCTGAGATAAGAGCTGCATATATTACAACATACAATATAGACACTACCTCTGGTCATATAGTAGCATCAGGTCAAAGGTTACCACTTACTACTAAATCATACGATAACAGTAATTTATGTATTATAGATACTAGTGAAAATATAATTAAATTTAATATAAGTGGAGTATATAAAGTTGATTTTGTAGTAAATGCTTCACCTACAGCTGTTGGTTCAAATTTTAATAAAGACTCAGATTTTATATCAGTTGGATTCAAAAAAGTTAACGAAGATATAATATATGCTGGCGGAAGTGCATGGTATATGAATGAACCTTCATTAAGTATAGTAGGTCAAGGTTTATTCGTCATTAGTGATACTGATAATGATAAAATAGAACTAGTCAATATGTCAAAAAATAATTTAATACTAAACACACCTTCAATATTTGATACATTGTCAAATTCATACCATGTAAATCCGATTATTACAATAGTTATTCAATATTTAGGGTAACTATAAACTTATGAATTTTTATAATAAAACTAAAATTATAACTTATAAATAAAAGTAACTAAATTTAATTTTTTTCTGAACATAGATTTATACTACAAAAACCTAGAATTATTTTTATAATTCTAGGTTAAACATTATTATCATTTAATAATTTTAATGTATATTAGAGCCATTTTCAACTATATCAGAATTATCTACACTTAAAATTTTAACTACATCTTTATCACCAGATGCAAGTATCATTCCATTTGATTCTACACCACATAATTTAACTGGTTTTAAATTAGTAACAACAACAACTTTTTTATTTATTAATTCATTTTCTGTATAATATGGAACTAAACCAGATACTATAGTCCTTTTTTCTTTTCCTAAATCTACAGTAAGCTTATACAACTTCTTTGATTTTTCGATTTTTTCTATATCTAAAATTTGACCAATTTTAAGTTCTACTTTATCTAATTCATCTATTGTAATTAATTCTTTTTGATTTTCTTCTACTTGAATATTTTTATTTTCCTCTACTTCTTGATTCATTTTTTTAATCTCCTCTTTAATATCAACTCTTGGAAATAAATTTTCTTTCTTTTTTACTACTGTTCCATCTTTTAAAAGTCCAAATTCTTTCGAACTTTCCCATGTAGTTATATCATCACTTACACCAATTTGATCAAATATTTTACTTGGTACATCTACCATATATGGTTGCAGAGAAATTCCAATAATCCTTATGCATTCTACTAAATTATATAATACTGTATTTAATCTATCAAACTTTCCTTCTTTTGCAAGTATCCATGGCATAGATAAATCAATATATTTATTTGATTTATCTATTAAATTCCAAATTTGTGTAAGAGCTTCATTAATCTTTAAATCATCCATTAAATTTTCAACATTTTCCACTGTTTTAGAAGCTACATTTATTAATTCATAATCGTAAGCTTCTGTTTGATTACATTTTTTTATTACTCCATCATTATATTTGCAAACCATAGCAGTTACTCTACTTACTAAATTTCCTAAATCATTTGAAAGATCAGAATTTGACTTTTCTAAAAATAATTCTTCCGAGAAATTTCCATCCTGACCTAAAACTACTTCATGAAGTAAGAAATATCTTAGTGCATCTCTTGATGTTGCTTTAATATATACTCTTGGATCTTTATAATTTCCAAAAGATTTTGAAATTTTATTACCATCTACAACAAGCCAACCATGTCCAAATATCTTTTTAGGTATTGGTAACTCTAATGCCATAAGAAGTGCTGGCCATATCATTGCGTGAAATCTAAATATTTCTTTTCCTACCAAATGTAAATCTGCTGGCCAATATTCTTTTATTTTTGATTTATCACTTAAATATCCTAGTCCTGAAATATAGTTTGATAATGCATCTATCCATACATATATTGTATGTTTTTTATCAAATGGTACTTCAATCCCCCATTTTACTCCCACTCTTGATACACATAAATCTTCCAATCCTTTTTTGAAAAAATTATTTATAAGTTCATTTTTCCTAGATATTGGCTCCAAAAACTCTGGGTTTTCTTCATAAAATTTCAATAATTTTTCTTGATATTTAGATAATCTAAAAAAATAACTTTCTTCTTTTACAAGTTCAACATCCCTTCCACAATCAGGGCACTTACCATTTACAAGTTGAGATTCTGTCCAAAATGATTCACATGGTGTACAGTATAACCCTTCATACTCCGATTTATATATATCGCCTTTTTTATATAATATTTCAAATATTTTCTGAACACATTTTACATGTTCTTCATCAGTTGTCCTTATATATTTATCATATTTTATACCTAAATCATCCCACAACTGCTTAGTGTCTTTTACTATATCATCAACATATTCTTTTGGTGTTTTATTTACTTCTTTTGATTTTCTTTCTATCTTTTGCCCATGTTCATCTGTACCAGTCATAAAAAATACATCATATCCTCTTAATCTTTTATATCTTGCTATTGTATCTGCTATTACTGTACAATAACAATGTCCTACATGAAATTTTCCACTAGGATAATATATAGGTGTTGTTATATAATAATGTTTTGATTGCATCTTTTCCTCCTTAATCTATTTTTACTACTACCATAGCTGTAGCATTATCTTTTACATGAGATATACTAACATCTATCTCTAGTTTTATTTTATCAAAATATTCTTTAATATCTTTGTTTAGTATATTTACTTTAGGTCTTCTATTTAATTTATTGTCATTTTCTACCTCTATATCTACTGGTGATATATTTAAGTTATTTTCTATTAATATTTTTGATAGTGCTTTATATATCGCTTCTTTTACCGCAAATCTTCCTGCATATCTTTGATATTTCATATTTGATTTTATTATATCAATATCTTCTATCTCTCTTTTTGAATATATATTTTCTTTAAAACCTTTTGTGTTTTCTATTGCTTCTTTAATTCTTGAAACTTCGATTATATCTGTTCCACAAAATATTTGCATGTTATTTTCTCCATTTCTTTAAAATTTTGATTCTAATTTATGCTTTATCCAGCTTAATATTAAATACATAGGGTAACTAACAATAGCTATAATCATTATAACAATTACATATCCTTGTATTTTTTGTATGCTAAATGTATTTGTAAGTATTTGTAATCCTGCAAATACTACATTAATTATATATAATAAAATTAATATTACATTTATTTTATCTTGACCATTGCTAGCTACAAAATCATAATATTCAATATATTCTCTATGTACCTCATCAAACAATTCTTGTAGTTCAAAAGCTTGTTGCCATCTTTTCCATACTTCCATACCATGCTCAGAATTTGTTATTTGACTAAACCAACTAAAATGAGTAAATTTTGTAAAATCACTTTTTAATCTTTTAGCAAGTGTTTTATCTTGACTTAACAAATCTTGTGAAAAATTAATTAACGTTATTCTTTGATAAAAAGCAAGAAGTAACATGTATAAATATCTTTTTTCAAAATTATAAGGCATTCTTGTTATATCATACTTTTCTTTATCTGATACAAATACTACTCCACTTTCTCTAGAAAATCCAAATACTGAATATTTCCACCTAGAGTATACATTATCTATTAATTTATTACAATATTTATTAAAAACAGCACTACTTTTACTATCCATAACATATTGAAATTTATAAAAATCATTTTTCATATCATCAAAGTCTTTATCATTTTCCCAACCATCAACGCATACATATGAATATGTAAACATTTTATCATAATATATTTTATCTATACTATTATTTTCATAACCATTTATATTATCTTTTATAAATTTAGCAATATTAATACCTTTTATACATTTATCTATATCGTTTAATTTCGATTTAATCATTTTAGGTGTTAATTCTCTTAAATAATAATTAAAATCCAATACTTTGTTGAAATTAATTAATTCGCTTCTATCATCTATTTGCATTTTTATGTCAAAAAAACATACACCTTGTTCAAAACATATCAATTTTATATCTGATATTTCAAAATTAATAGTATAATCTTTTTCTATTTCAATACATCCTTTTTTTATTCGTGACAAATTATAGTTAAAAGTAACACATGAAAGTTTACTTAGCATAAGTGATTTTCTAAATGTCCTACTACTACTTTTAAATGATTTTATAGTTGATTTATTCCAATACAATGTAGGGAATAAAAATTTTCTCATGTAGGGTAAAAAGAAGTCATATGATTCTTCATCATCTTCATATTCATGAATTTTTAAGCTCCACTTATCTTCTTTTTTTAATATACTTTCTATGAAATCAACATATTTACCTTTTTGAATTATAAATGGATATATAAAATGAGTATATTGATATTTAGCATTTATTGACATTTTTTCACCCTCTTTAGTTCTTCAGTATATATATTATACTTTTTTTTTTATAAAGTCAATAATAATTTTAAATAAGTACTTGATTTTTATATATATAAGTGCTATAATAGTTAAGTAAATTAATTTTTCGGGGTGTAGCTCAGTTGGGAGAGCGCGTGGTTTGGGACCATGAGGTCGCAGGTTCGACCCCTGTCACTCCGACCAAAAATATTAGGTTCATACCATTTGTATGAACCTTTATTTATTTTTTGTAAACCTACAATCACAAGCGTTTCAAGGTTTTATAACTTCATTTAAATTTTATCAAAATTCATTCAAATTTTATGGCGTTGTTGTAAAATTGTTGTAAAACTGCATTAAAAAAAGAGTTGCATATTGATATTTAATATGTTATAATAAATACAAGATACATTATGTTATCGATAGTAAGAGAAATCTTGCTATCTTTTTTTATACACAAAAAGCAGTAACTTAATACTGCTCTAATTCATAACTTATATTCTCTTTTAGTTAAAAACATTATTTTATTGGGAATAAACTAATTATACTACTTTATTTATGTAATGTCTATACTTTCGACAAAAGTAGACAAAATTAAGGAGTAAGTTTCCTTACTCCTTTTAAGTCAAGAGAACTAGGTAGAGTGACACTTCTACATCTCCTAACACTT
>CANQUF010000021.1 GCA_947626975.1 uncultured Clostridia bacterium | reverse complement strand
CCGCCGTATGCCGAACGGCACGTACGGTGGTGTGAGAGGACGAAATATCAAATAATGATATTTCTCCTACTCGATTAAATATTATTTTATTACTATGATGTATCTTTATATTTTTTTCGGGGAATAATACAAAATGAATAATAAGTTTTATATAATAAAAATATAAAATTATTATATAAAAATCGATATAAGAATATTATAAAAAAATTATATAACTTTTCTAAATTATATTGCAATTGAAATGAAAATGTAATATAATTGTAACAGAAAAAATAGGAGGATAAAGTAGTGATATTTGGGCAAGATATAGGAATAGATTTAGGTACTGCTACAATTTTGGTATATGTAAAAGGTAAAGGTATTGTATTAAGGGAACCATCTGTAGTAGCAATAGATAAAGATACAAACGAAGTATTAGCTGTAGGACAAGAGGCAAGAAAAATGCTTGGTAGGACACCAGGAAATATTATTGCTATCAGACCTTTAAAAGATGGAGTAATATCAGATTATACAGTTACTGAAAAAATGCTTAAGTATTTTATAAATAAGGTTTGCGGAAAGTTTGTATTTTCTCCTAAGATAATGGTATGTATACCATCTAGAGTAACTGAAGTTGAAAGAAAAGCAGTAATTGATGCCGCTATACATGCAGGAGCAAAAAAGGTACATCTAATTGAAGAACCTATAGCAGCAGCAATAGGTGCAGGTATTGATATTGCAAAACCATATGGAAGTATGATTTTAGATGTAGGTGGTGGTACAGCAGATATTGCTGTAATTTCCCTTGGAGGATCAGTAGTTAGTCGTTCGTTAAAAGTTGCTGGTGATAAATTTGATGAAGCAATATTAAAATACATTAAGAAGAAATATAATATTATAATTGGTGATAGAACTGCAGAAGATATAAAAATAAATATTGGAACTATGTATCCGAAAACTGTTGTAGAAAAAATGACAGTAAAAGGAAGAGATTTACAAAGTGGTCTACCAGTTGAATTTGAAATAACATCAGAAGATACTTATGATGCCCTAAAAGAATGTGCTGAACAGTTAATAGAAGGAATACATTTAGTATTAGAAGAAACTCCACCTGAGTTATCTGCTGATATATCAGAGCGAGGTATATATATAACTGGTGGAGGTGGTCTTGTTAATGGACTAGATAAATTAATTGAAGAAAGAATAGGAATACCAGTTATGATAGCTGAAGATGCTCAGTCTTGTGTAGCAACTGGAACAGGTAAGGCATTAGAACATATAGATTTATTTGAAACAGGAAATGTAGTAAAAATTAAGAAATTTTAGTATAAAATGACATATGGAGTTAATTCATATGTTATTTTTTATGTCGAAATACGCGATCGATTTTTCTTGACATATGTAAATTAGATATGTATAATGTATTTATTCTACAGTTGTTATTTTTTTATTTTATCTTTTTAGTATTTTATCAAAATTTTTATTTTTCTTATACATTTAAAATGTTAGGAGGTGTTTTTTATATATAAATGATATTAAATTTTAAAAACAGTTATAATTCTAATGATAAGAAAGTTCATAAAAAAAATAAATTAATAATTTTATCTATAGTAATTTTAATTTCTTTATTAAGTTTAATTATATTTTTTTCAATATATATTTCCAATTATAATAATACTAACATATATTCTACATATAATGTTGATAATGTTAATAATGATAAGTTAATTAATTCATCCAATGTAAATTATATTAATATATCTAATAAAAATGTAAAAGAACTATCACTTGCTAATTTGACTATACCAAAATTAGATTTATATAATATAGAAATAAAAGAGGGTGTAGATAGTAATGTTTTAGAAAATAATATAGGTCATTTTAGTGAAACTCCGTGGCAAAATGGAAATGTTGGACTTGCAGCACATAATAGAGGAAGTAGTTTTAATTATTTTTCAAACATAAATAAATTAAATATAGGAGATGAAATATATTATGTATATGCTGGAACAAAGAAAAAATATGTAGTAAATAATACAGTAATAATAGATAGTTATGATTGGAGTTATTTATTAAATACAAATTATAATATGTTAACTTTAATTACTTGCGTAAGTGGTAATGAAAGTTTAAGATGTTGTGTTCAAGCAATAGAAGTGTAAATAAAAAGGAGAGAAAATGAGTAATAGAAAAAATAATTTAAAAAAGTTAATATCGTTAATGCTAATTGTAGTATTATTTCTTACAAATATTACTTATGCTAACGATGAAAATGATTTAGGTAGGTATAGAGTATATAGTTATGAATATAGTAATAGATATATAAAATATGATAATAGACCACAAAGAATACACGAATATTATTATATTGATAATTTAAGTATAGAACATCCCGCTTATTGTATGAATTTTGGATTAAGTGGTGCTGAGGAAAAAGAAGGAGGTTATGATGTAGATGCATTTAATAAAGAAAATGATCCAAAGGTTGTATCTATAATATTAAATGGGTTCCCATATAAAAGTGCACAAGAATTAGGCTTAGAAAATGATAGTCAGGCTAGAGTTGCTACACAATTTGCAATATGGATATACAAAAATAGTAATTTAGATATTAATAAAATAAGTGCTATGGAACCTCAATACCAATGCGTAGTTGATGCTATACATAATATATATAATATGGGAATATCACAAAATTCTATATTAGATACAAATGTAAATTTTGAAAAAGAAAATGAACAGGCAATAGTAGATAATATAGATAAAAGTTATTATTCACAAACATATTCTATATCTCATAGTAGTAATGTGCAAAAAATAGATATTACAGTAAATGGAAGCAATAACTATAAGATAACAGATATAAATAATAATGAAATAACCGATTTTATACAATATCAAAAAATAAAAATATTGATACCTAGGAAAGATGTAGAAAATAATTTAAATATAGATGTTAAATTAAATATACAATATAAGCAAACTGCTATACTATTTGGTACAACTACTGTTGAAGGAATGCAAAATATGGATTTAATTCTAAGTCCTGTAAATACTAAAGAAATAATTAGTAAATTTGATGTTAAATATACTCCTTGTATAATAAAGATAAAGAAAGTAGATTATGATGATAATACTATAGTAATACCAAATGTAAAATTTAGAATTTATTCTAATAGTACAAATAAGATTTTAGGTGAGTATATAACTGATAAAAATGGTGAAATTGTAATTGATTCTCAAAAAGATCTAAAATTATTAAGTCAAGATAAGATAAGAATAGAAGAAATTGAGGTACCAGACGAATATTATATTGATTATAACAATAACTCAAAAATAATAAATATTGAATATGGAAAAACAAATGAAGTTGTATTTAAAAATAAAAAAATAAAAGGAAAAATTGAAATAACAAAGACAAGTCTTGATTATAATGATTTTCTAAAATTAGATAAAGACTCATATTTAGAAGGTGTAAAATTTAATATATATGATGATAAAAATAATCTTGTTGATTCTATTATAACAGATAAAAATGGAAAAGCTGTAACTAAAGATTTATTAAAAGGAAGTTATTATATAAAAGAGATAAAAACAAATAAATATTTTGAACTAGATGATAGTTCAATAAAAGTAAATATATCAAATAATGATGAAATAGTTAAAGTTAATATAAAAAATAAAAGTAAACAAAAAGAACTTCCTAAAACTGGATATTAATAAAACTAATAAATAAGATATGAGAAATTCTATTAAGAAATAGAGTTCTCATATTTTCTTTATTTAACAAAATAGTAAAAATTATATTAAATAAGAAAACTTTATTTTTTGAAATTATAAAATAAATTATAGGTAAGATAATTTTATTAAGAACTTTCTTAAAAATATAAGTAGTTTTAATAATAATATAGAAAACATAAAAAAAACAAAAAAAGTAAAAAAAGTATTGACATTACTATAAAAATTAAGTATAATATACGTGTTAACTTCTGTTTATTTTTTATGTTTAGACAGAAGAATAAGTATAGGAGGAATAATAGATATGGCAAAAGATGATGTTATCGAAGTTGACGGAATAGTTGTAGAATCATTACCTAATGCAAATTTTAAAGTTAGATTAGAAAATGGTCATGAGGTATTAGCACATATATCCGGAAAATTAAGAATGCATTATATTAAAATTTTACCTGGTGATAAAGTAAAATTAGAACTTTCAACTTATGATTTAACTAAAGGTAGAATTACTTGGAGAGGTAAGTAGTCAAATATTATTTTCCTATTTATTAAATATTGCAATAAACATTAACTTAGGGCGGCTGTAAAAGATTTAAAGCCTAAAAGTCTTTTATTCTTAGTTTATGTTTATTATATATACTTACTTTTGTTAAATTTAATTAACAAAAACTTTTAAGGAGGATTTAAAATGAAAGTAAGACCATCAGTAAAAAAGATTTGCGAAAAGTGCAAGGTTATAAGAAGAAATGGAACAGTTAGAGTAATTTGCGAAAATCCAAAGCACAAGCAAAGACAAGGTTAATTTGGAGGTGTAGAATTAAATGGCACGTATAGCTGGAGTAGATTTACCAAAACAAAAAGTAGCAGAAATAGGACTTACATCTATATATGGAATAGGTCGTTCTGCTGCAAGAAAGATATTAGCAGAAGCTGGAGTAGATACTATTAAAAGAGTAAAGGATTTTACAGAAGAAGAAGAATCAAAAATAAGAGAAATAATAGAAAGAGATTATGTCGTTGAAGGTGATCTTCGTAGAGAAGTAGCTTTAAACATCAAAAGATTAATGGAAATTAATTGTTACAGAGGACAAAGACATAAAAGAAAACTACCTGTTCGTGGTCAAAGAACAAAGACTAATGCTAGAACAAGAAAAGGTCCTAGAAAAACAATTGCAGGAAAGAAAGGAGTATAAAACATGGCAGGAAACAATAAAAAAGTAACTAAGAAAAAAGTTAAAAAGAATATTTCAACAGGAACAGCTCATATTCAATCTTCATTTAACAATACTATTGTTACAATGGCTGATTCTCAAGGGAATGTTATTTCTTGGGCTAGTGCTGGAAAAGTTGGATTTAAAGGTTCAAGAAAAAATACTCCTTTTGCAGCTGGTCAAGCAGCAGAAACTGCAGCTAATGCAGCTAAAGAACATGGCTTAAAAAGTGTTGAAGTGTATGTTAAAGGACCTGGTTCTGGAAGAGAAGCAGCAATTAGATCACTTCAAACTGCTGGTTTGGAAATTAACATGATAAAAGATGTTACTCCAATACCACATAATGGTTGTAGGCCACCAAAAAGAAGAAGAATATAGTGGGGGTGTAAATTTAAAATGGCAAGATATACAGACGCAGTGTGTAAAAAATGCAGAAGAGAAGGTGTAAAACTTTTTCTAAAAGGTACAAGATGTAATTCAAACAAATGCGCAATCGATAGAAGAACTTATGCACCAGGTCAACATGGTAAAAATAGAATTAAATTATCTGAATATGGACTTCAATTAAGAGCTAAACAAAGAGCTAAGCAATATTATGGGGTTTCTGAATCACAATTTAGAAAATACTATGAAGAGGCATTTAGACGTGAAGGGGTAACAGCTGATATTTTATTTGAGCAATTAGAATTAAGACTTGATAATGTTGCATATAGAATGGGAGTAGGTACATCAAGAGCTGAATCTAGACAATTAGTAAATTATGGAATGCTTGAAGTCAATGGTAAAAAAGTAAATATTCCATCTTATATATGTAAAGTTGGAGATATAATTAAAGTAAGAGATGAAAAGAAAAATAATAAAACTATAGTATCTGTTTTAGAAACTAATAAGTTAAAAGCAGTACCAACTTGGTTAAATTCTGATAAAGATAAAAATCAAGTAACTGTTATAAGAAAACCAGTTAGAGATGATGTAGATTTAGAAGTACAAGAAAGTCTAATAGTTGAATTATATTCTAAAAATTAGTTAAAATCATTTATACAAGAATAATACGTGTAATCAGAGCGTATTGTAAGGAGGATTATAATGATTGAAATGCAAAGACCTAACATAAAATGTGTAAAAGTTGACGCTGACACATATTATGCAAGATTTGAAGTTGAACCTTTAGAAAGAGGTTTTGGAATTACTCTTGGTAATTCATTAAGGAGAATATTACTTTCTTCTTTGCCAGGATATGCAATTAATACTATAAAGATAGATGGGGTAACTCATGAATTCACTACTATACCTGGTGTATCAGAAGACGTTACTGATTTAATACTTAATTTAAAACAAGTATGTCTTAAATCTAATGACTATGATGATAAAAATATTTCTATTAGAGCAAAGGGTCCTTGTGAAGTACTTGCAGGAGATATTACAACTGATTCTACTATTGAAGTAGTAAATAAGGATTTACACTTAGCATATGTAGATGAGGGCGCAGAATTAAATATAGATATGACTGTAAAAAAAGGTAGAGGTTATCAAGAAGGAAAAAGAGATAATGAACCAAATTTACCTATGAATGTACTTCCTATTGATTCTATCTTTACACCAGTAAAAAAAGTAAGTTTTGAAGTATTAAAAACTAGAGTAGGGCAAAATGCAGATTATGATAAATTAATTATTGAAATTTGGACTAATGGTGTAATAGAGCCATATGAAGCTTTAAGTATGGCTGCAAAAATATTAAATGAACATTTAGAAATGTTTATTGATTTATCAGATATTGCTAAAAATATGTCTATTATGTCACAAAAAGAATTATCTTTAAAAGACAAAATATTAGAAACTTCAATAGAAGATTTAGAATTTTCTGTAAGATCATATAACTGTTTAAAAAGAGCTGGTATTCATACAGTAGCAGATATAGTAAGTAAATCAGAGCAAGATATGATTAAAGTAAGAAATCTAGGTAAAAAATCTTTAGATGAAGTAGTAAATAAAGTAAAAGAACTAGGTCTTGAATTTAAGAAAAAAGACGAATAATATAAGGAGGAAGTAAAAATGCCAGGAACAAGAAAACTTTCAAGAGTAACTTCTCATAGAGATGCTACACTTAATAATTTAGTTTCATCTTTAATTCTTAATGGTAAAATAGAAACAACACTTGCAAGAGCAAAAGAAGTAAAGCCAATTGCAGATAGTTTAATAGATTTAGCCATTAAAGAAAAAGATAACTTTGAAGAAAAAGAAAAGAAATTATCTCGTGCAAAATTAGATAAAAATGGAAAAAAAGTAAAGGAAACTAAAACATCAAAAAATGGTAATAAGTATGAAGTAGTAGTAAGAGAAGTTGTAACAGAAAAGATTAAAGTTGATAAACCATCTAAACTTGCTGCTAGAAGAAAGATGTTTACAAGACTAAACAAAATTAAAGATTTCAATGGTAAAACAGTTGATTTAACTGAAAAGCTATTTAATGAAGTAGCACCAAAATATGAAGCAAAGGGTGGATATACTAGAATAATAAAATTAGTTTCTAGAAAAGGCGATGGTGCTGAGATGGCTATAATTGAATTAATATAGTACTCAAAAAGATCATGTAATAAATAGATTTACATGGTCTTTTGCCTTGTTTGTACTTTTTTTCTAACTTGACATTATACATAAATTATGATAATATATTTCATATTAAAAATACATAAATTTTGAAATATTTATTGTTAAATAAATATTAGGATTTGTAAATAAAGCTTCAATAATTAATGGTATATTATATTTAACTAAATATTTGAAAGGAGCATAGAAATGAAAAAAGTAGAATCAGATTTTAATTTTATTGATATGGAACATAATATATTAAATTTTTGGGAAAAAGAACAATGTTTAAAGAAATTACAAGAAAAGAATAAAGATGGGAAACCATTTAGATTTTTAGATGGACCTATAACAGCAAATAATCCTATGGGAATACATCATGCTTGGGGCAGAACTTTAAAAGACATATTTTTAAGATATAAAGGGATGAATGGATATACATCTCATTATAGAAATGGTTTTGATGGTCAAGGATTATGGATAGAAGTTGAAGTTGAAAAAGAGCTTGGATTTAAAAATAAAAAAGATATTGAAAAATATGGATTAGAGAATTTTACTAAAAAATGCATGGAAAGAGTTGAAAAATTTTCTAAAATAATAACTGATCAATCAAAGCGTTTAGGGCAATGGATGGATTGGGATAATTCGTATTTTACAAATACAGAAGAAAATATTACTTCTATATGGTATTTTTTAAAGAAATGTGATGAAAAAGGTATGATTAAACAATCATTTAGACCTATGCCTTGGTGTACTAGATGTGGAACTTCATTATCAGAGCATGAGATGGCAGGATCATACAAACAATTAGTACATAAATCTGTTTACTTTAAATTGCCATTATTAGATACTGATAGTAAGATAGTAGTTTGGACTACAACTCCTTGGACCTTATCATCTAATGTTGCACTTGCTGTAAATCCTGAACTTGATTATGCTAAAGTAAAAGTAAAATCAGATGATAAATATTTAATTTTAAGTAAAAATGCAATTAAAATTTTAGGTGATGATAAACTAGAAGTAATAGATATCTTTAAAGGAGAAAAATTAGTAGGATTAAAATATGAAACTTGTTTTGAGGAATTTGAAAAACAAAAAAACATTAATCATAGAGTTGTTGCTTGGAGTGATGTTGCAAATGACGAAGGAACAGGTGTAGTACATATTGCACCAGGATGTGGAGCAGAAGACTTTGAACTTGGAAAAAAAGAAGGTTTAGATATTATAATCCCTGTAGATGACTCAGGAGTCATAATAGATGGATTTGGCTTTATGACTGGAAAAACAACTAAAGAAGTAGCTGATTTTGTTTTTGATGAATTAAAAAAGAGAAATAAATTATATAAGGTAGAAGAACACGAACATAGTTATCCAGTTTGTTGGAGATGTAAAAATGAAGTAATATTTAAAGCTGTAAAAGAGTGGTATATTGATAGCGATAAAATAAGAGATAAATTGATAGAGGAAGCAAGAAAAGTAAATTGGACTCCAGAATTTGCTGGTAAAAGAATGGAAGATTGGCTAAATAATATGTCAAATTGGGCTATATCAAGAAAAAGATTTTATGGACTTCCACTTCCAATATATCATTGTGATAATTGTGATAAAGTAACTGTAGTTGGCTCTAAACAAGAATTAAAAGAATTAGCAGGAGATATTGTAGATACTTTACCAGATTTACATAGACCATGGATTGATAAAGTTGAAATTACATGTCCAAAATGTGGAAAGAAAGTAAAAAGAATACCAGATGTTGGTGATTGTTGGTTAGATGCAGGAATAACTCCATTTTCTACATTAAAATATTTTACAGATAAAGAATACTGGAAAAAGTATTTCCCAGCAGAATGGGTAACTGAGATGAAAGAACAAATTCGTTTATGGTTCTATTCACTTCTATTTATGTCTGTAGTATTAGAGGACAGAGCACCTTATGAATCAGTTTTAACATATAGTGCAGTTGTTAAAGAAGATGGCGGTAAATTCTCTAAATCAGGTTATATGATAAAATTTGATGAAGCAGCTGAAAAAATGGGAGCAGATACAGCAAGATATTTATATGCAGGTGCACCTACAAATAACGATGTAAGATTTGGATTTAATTTAGGTGATGAAGTAAGAAGAAAATTATTAAATTTCTGGAATATATATGTTTTCTTTAATACATATGCAATACTAGATATGCCAAAACTTGAAAATTACAGTTTAGATGATAAAAAACTTCAAAAAACTGATAAATGGCTAATTTCTAGAGTTAATAAATTTATACAAACAGCAACAACATATATGGAAAACTACAACACAGTTAGTTTAATAAAAGAGTTTGAAGTATTAGTTGATGAAATATCTAATTTTTATATTAGAGTAAATAGAAGAAGATTCTGGAAAATTGGTGAAGATGATGATAAGACACAAGTATTCTATATTTTGTATAAATCAATTAAATACATTTCACAAATAATGGCTCCAATCATACCATTTATGACAGAGGAAATTTGGCAGAATATGGTTAGAACATTTGAACCAAATGAACAATTATCTATACATCTTTCAGATTATCCAAAGGCAAAAATAGAAAAAATTGATAATGAAATATTAAAAGAAGTAGAACAAACAAGGCAGATTATTAATTTAGGATTAATGCTTAGAAACTCTAAGCAAATAAAGGTAAAGCAACCACTTTCAAAAATGTATATCGTATCAAATAATAGTATTCAAAATTTAATTAAAGATTTTGGTGATATTATAAAAGAAGAGTTAAATATAAAAGAAATTGAGATATTAGATAATGATTCTAATATTAATGAACAATATTTAACTGTTAATTTTAAAGAAGCTGGAAAATTACTAAAATCTGATATACAAAATTTTAAAGAAAAAATTAATAATTTAAATGATGATGAGATGCATTTGCTTGTAGATATGTATAATAATGAGAATATGAAAAAAATTAGTGTTGATGGTTTTGGAGATATACCAAAAGAAGCATTTTTGGTAAATCAAAAGCCAAAGAATAATATTGTTCTTATAAATGAAAATGAATATACTATTGCCTTAGATACAAATTTAAATGAAGATTTAATAGTAGAGGGTCTTGAAAGAGAGTTAACACGTACAATACAAGTATTAAGAAAAGAGGCTGGATTTAGAATAGAGCAAAGAATAGAGTTATCAATAATAACGAATGGAAAATTGCTAACTAAAGTCTTAGAAAGATATTTAGAAGATATAAAAAGTGAAACTTTAACTCAAAAATTTTATAAAGAAAAAATAGAAAACTGCGATATTGAAAAAATATTTGAGTTTAATGATGAAAGTGCAAATATAACACTAAAAGGATTATAAAAATGTAGACTATACAAATAATTAAAGTTTATTTGTATAGTCTTTTTTTATAGCATCATTATTTATAATTGAATATATATCTGAAGCTAAAATATCAAATTTTAAGTATCTTTTTATATCTTCTGGTAAATTATCTTGAATATTTTTGTTTAAACTTGTAATTAAATTAATATCTGAATTCTTTGATATTTGAGATAATAACTTTTTACCTTCAGTAGAGCATGAAAGAACATGTGCATATGCTATTTTTTGTCTTATAGCATATTCAATATCATCTTTTTTTATATCAAGTAGTAAATTTATAAGCATTCTTTTTATTTTACTTAATTGATATCTTTTAGATTTAATATTATATATTAATTCTTCATAATTTTTAGAATTATTAATTTCTTTTATAATTTTATTTTCTAAGCCTTCAGTTACTTCAGCTATATTTTGTATATTTGCTATATCATTTGATATAATTTTGTATTTTATTATATTGAATAAATCATCATTAAAAGTTGCATAAGAGTTATTTACTAAATCATATGTAATATCTGGTATATATGACTTAATTTCATTAAATTTTTTATCTTTTATATATTTTCTTATACTAGTTGAGCTTGTATATATAGTGCTATTTTTATTTATTGTAATTTCATTAAAATTAGATGAATTACGTTTTATTATATTTGCTTTAATATGGCTATTTAAAGATTTTATTGCGTTTATGTATTCTAATCCCAAAATATCATTAGGGCTCTTTAAAATTGAAATTTGCTCATCAGAGAGGTATTTTAAAAGAGCTTGCTCTCTTGCACTTGCAAATGATATACCTGATTTTAAATTTTTATTAATATTATTCCATAATTCATTTTCATTTTTTGTAATAATATCAGAAATATAATTTAGATTGGAAATATTATTGCATTCACTACCAAAGCAAATATTATCTACTATATTTAATTTATCAAGAATATTTATTGCACCAAATGAAAAATAATTAGCACTAGATGTAGCATATATAGTAGGTAACTCTATAACTAAATCAGCTCCAATATTAGTTGCAATTTTTGCTCTTTTAAATTTATCATATATAGCTATATTACCAGCTTGTGTAAAATTTCCTGACATTATAACTATGACAAAATCACTATTTGTAATTTCTTTAGATTTATTTAGGTGGTATATATGTCCATTATGTATAGGATTGTATTCGGCAATTATTCCAACTACTTTCAAAATAAAAACTCCTTTCATAATTTGCTTGTAAATTATATGTATATATGCTATCATATAATTAACTTATTTTCAAGGATTGTATACTATTTAATTATTTATAACATGAATAATCTATTGTTATAGGAGGGATAAATTTTGACAAGTAAAAGAAAAAGTGTAAAATTATATACAGATGGTGCATGTAGTGGAAATCCAGGACCTGGAGGTTATGGTGCTATACTTATATATAACATGGTAGAAAAGGAAATATCTGGTGGACAAAAACTTACTACTAATAACAAAATGGAAATAACTGCTGTTTTAGAGGGACTTAAAATGTTAAAAGAACCATGTGATGTTACTGTATATAGTGATAGTGCATATGTTGTAAATGCTATAGAAAAAGGATGGATATATAATTGGAAAAAAAATAATTGGGTAAAATCTGATAAATCTAAAGTTAAAAATATTGAATTATGGGAAGAGTTATTAGGTTTTATGAATATCCACAATATTACATTTATAAAAGTTAAGGGACATAGTGATAATGAGTATAATAATAGATGTGATAAATTAGCTGTAAATGAAAGCAAAAAATATATGTAATATGTTTATATCAAAAGTTCTTAAATAATAAATTACCGCATATTATGTTGTGTGGTGATTTAAATGTTATTAAAGATAAAAAAGTATATAGAATATAATTTAAAGAATATATCAGTTTTATTTTTTTTCATTTTAGTAGGACTTGTTATTGGAATTTTGTTATATCATTTCTTAGAGGTAGGTACTAAAAATGAACTTGTAACATCCCTTAAATCTACCCTTGATATTTCTAAAAGTGAAGGATTTGAAAGTATAAATGTAATAAAAAACGGAATGATAGCAAATATTATTATGGTATTATTTATATATCTTACATCTATTACATTAATATCTAATATATTAATGTGTAGCATAAATATTGCTAAAGGTTTTGCTATAGGAATATATATACCAACCATATTTGAAGTTTTTGGTATAGGTAATGGAATAATTGTTACAATTTTACTTGTTATATTACCAAATTTAATTTATTTTCCATCTTTTATATATTTATGCATTAATTCTTTAGATATAAATAGTGGCATTATAAACAAAGACTATAATGGTGGTAGTAAAATTTCATTTTGTATAAAACATATATATAGATTCATACTTGGGTTTTCAGTCATGTTTTTATCTGTAATTATAGAACAATTTTTAAGCTTAGTGGTTATAGGTATGTATAACTAAAATATATAAAATAAAGTTCTAAGGAAAAATTGTACTTAGAACTTTTAATAAGTTGTTATTAAAAAAATATTCTTAATATATTAACATAAAAATTTAAATACTTAAATATAAATTATTAATTATAATACTTACAAAAAAGTTTTTGAAAAGTTAAAATAGTATAATTAGAATAAATTAATATGTTTATAATAAAAGTTAATATAATTTTATATAAATACAAAACAAAGAATCAACTATTTAGTCAATTCTTTGTTATTATTTTATAATTATTTAATTAGCATTAGTCACATCTAGTACTATATTTTTTGGTATAAAAATGTAGTATTTATATATTGTTTTTTGTGTTTTTGGTTCTTTTAACTCATAATTTAATGATGTAGATGTTATAGCATATTTTTTTATATCTATTGAATCACTATATTCAAAAGCTTTTATATTATTTTTTTGTATTATCTCTTGTTTTTCTTCTCCATTTTCATTATATAGGAGGATATACTGATTAGGCTCACATATTATTAACTTATTTACATCAGTATATTCTGTAATTACTTCTTTATTTGAAACAATTGTTTCATAATCAATAAATGGAAATATAACAGAATTTAGTATAAATGAAGCAGATAATATTATACCAGCAATACTTATGGCCATTGTATATACATTATTTGAAAATAAATTTAGAAAGAATATAATAAGTAACTTAATTAATGCATATATTATTAATCTATTATAACTTAACAGTATCTCGTTAGAAAATAATAATATTGCTCCAAATATAGCAATGATATCTGAAATAATATATAATATTATAGAAAATACTACATATTTTTTAGGTGAATTTATCATAAATAATATATCTGGAATTTTCAGCCTAAAACAGAAAAATTTACATTTTGAATTTTTCCGCATAATGTAATGTTTTTTAATATAAAAAAATTCAAATATGGAAAAAATTAAAAATTCTCCGATAAAAATTAACAATCTACCCAACGTACTCATTAGAAAAGCCTCCTTAAAAGTTTAATTTTTGTACATTTTATAATATGTATAATACAAATATTATATACTATTTTTTTCAAAAGTCAATAGCTATAAGTGTGAAATTAACATAATATATAAAAGTGCATAGTACCAGTTTTTGTATTTTAGAATTAAAAAGAATTGACCATATTGAGTCAATTCTTTGTTATACTTATTAAGAATCAGTTACATCAATTACTATATTTTGTGGTATAAAAATATAGTATTTATATGTTCTTTCTATTGTTTTTTGTGGATCTTTTAGTTCATAATTTACTAATGTAGATGTTGTAGTGTATTTTTTTATATCTATTGAATCACTGTATTCCAAAACTTCTATATCATCTTTTGATATAACTTCTTCTTTTACATTTCCGTTTTCAGTAAATAGAAGAATATACTTATTATTATTACATTTAATTAACTTATTTACATCAGTATATTCTGTAATGTTTACTTGACTTGAAACTGTAGTTGAAAAGTTAAGTTGATTAAATGTTATTACCATAAAAGAAATAACTAATGTTGCTATAATAATATAAATAACTATTGTAACTAAAAAAGAACTTAAAAAGTATTTTTCTGATTTATATTCTTTTTTTCCGTCATATATATAAAGAAGTATGACTATAAGAAATGATATAATTAATAACCATAGAAATAATTTGTTATAGCTTAATAATGTTTCGTTTGAATATATTAATATAGGTATAAATAAAATAATTAGATCCAATATAGTATAAGCTACTATACAAAATTTTATATAGTTTTTTATAATATTTTTCTTTAATTTTTTCCACTTTAATTTCAAATATGTTTTTCTAGCAAAGAAAAATTCAAAAGCAAAAAGAATTAAAAATTGTACTATAAAAATTATCCATCTAACCAATATACTCATTCCAGCCAATGTACTCATTAGAAAAGCCTCCTTAAAAGTTTAATTTTTGTACATTTTTAATATATATAATACAAGTATTATATAGTGTTTTTATTTAAAAGTCAATATTTGTATGATTAAAATTAACATAATAATATGTTGTATATATTTTATAATTTTTAGTAAACATATAATTTTTGTAAAAATATTTATAATTGTTTTAATTTTTTTAAATCTATGATATAATAAACTAAGTTACTCACAGGAGGAAAAGAAATGAGTTTTTTAGAAAAAATTTTTGGATCATATAGTAAAAAAGAAATAAAGAAAATTATAAATATTGTAGATAAAATAGAAAGTTTAGAAGAAGATCTAAAAAAATTAAGTGATACAGAATTAAAAAATAAAACAAATGAATTTATAGATAGAATATCTAAAGGAGAAACATTAGATGATATATTACCAGAAGCTTATGCTGTTGTAGCAGAGGCTTCTAGTAGAGTTCTTGGTATGAGACACTTTAGAGTACAACTTATTGGAGGAATTATACTTCATCAAGGAAGAATTGCAGAAATGAAGACTGGTGAAGGAAAAACTTTAGTTGCAACATTACCAGTATATTTAAATGCGCTATCAAAAAAAGGTGTACATGTAGTTACAGTAAATGATTATCTAGCTAAGCGTGATAGTATTTGGATGGGAAAATTATATAAATTTTTAGGGCTTACAGTAGGACTTGTCATAGCTGGAATGAAACCTGATGAAAAAAGAAAAGCATATGCATGCGATATTACATATGGAACAAATAATGAATATGGATTTGATTATTTAAGAGATAATATGGCTATGTCAAAAGAAGGCATGGTACAACGTGAGTTAAATTTTGCAATTGTTGATGAAATTGATAGTATTTTAATAGATGAAGCACGTACTCCACTTATAATTTCAGGTATGGTAGACAGACAAAATGATTTGTATGAAAAAGCTGATAAATTTGCAAAAGGTCTAAAGGCTAGAGTCATTGTTGAAAATGATGATAAACAGTATGATGAAAAAGACAACGAATTTGATTATATTGTAGATTTAAAAGCACATACAGCAGCACTTACTGAAAGTGGTACAAAAAAAGCAGAAGAATATTTTGGAATTAAATCTTTATCAGATGTTGAAAACCTAACATTATCCCATCATATAAATCAAGCAATACGTGCTTATGGAATAATGAAGAAAGATAAAGATTATATAGTAAAAGATGGTGAAGTTTTAATTGTTGATGAATTTACTGGACGTATAATGCAAGGAAGAAGATATAGTGATGGGCTACATCAAGCAATTGAAGCAAAAGAGCATGTAAAAATTGCATCAGAAAGTCAAACTTTAGCTACTATTACATTTCAAAACTATTTTAGATTATATAACAAATTATCAGGTATGACAGGTACTGCAAAAACAGAAGAAGATGAATTTAAAGGTATATATAAACTAGATGTAATTGAAATTCCTACAAATAAAGAAATTCAAAGAAAAGATTTAAATGATGTTGTATATAAAACACAAGCTGCTAAATATAATGCGATTGTAAATGATGTTGAAGAAAGCTTTAAAAAAGGACAACCCGTTTTAGTTGGTACCGTATCTATAGATAAATCTGAAATTATAAGTAATTTACTAAAAAAGAGAAAAATACCACATAATGTGTTAAATGCTAAATTCCATGAAAAAGAAGCAGAGATTATAGCACAAGCTGGTAAATATAAATCAGTTACAATAGCTACTAATATGGCTGGTCGTGGTACTGATATTATGTTAGGTGGTAACTTAGAGTACACTATAAAAGAAAGATTAGCAAAAATTGGGTATTCACCTGAAGTAATTGAGATGGCTATTACTCCAATATCATATGAAGATGCTGAAGTTACAAAAGCACAAGAAGATATTAAGAAAATTGAGGAAGAATTAAAACCTGAATTTGAAGAAAATAAAAGGAAGGTAGTAGAAGCAGGTGGACTTAAGATAATAGGTAGTGAAAGACATGAATCAAGAAGAATTGACAATCAGTTAAGAGGTCGTTCTGGACGTCAAGGAGATGTAGGTGAGACTAGATTCTATATTTCATTAGAAGACGATTTGATGAAACTTTTTGGGTCAGATAAAATGACTACTATGATAAATGCATTAGGAATACCTGATGATATGCCAATAGAACAAAAAATGCTTACAAGTGCAATTGAAACAGCACAAAAAAGAGTAGAGGGTAGAAACTATTCTATAAGAAAAAATGTACTTGAATATGATGATGTTATGAATAAACAAAGAGAGATTATTTACTCTCAAAGAAGAGATGTCTTAAATACAGATGATATTTCAAGCATTGTACTTGATCTTGCTAAAGCTAAAATATCTAAGATAATAAATTTATATTTTACTAATGTTGATTCAATAGAAGATGTAGATTTTGAGGCTTTAAATACATTACTTGCAAAAATATTTATTTCTGATAATATATTATCAAAGGATGATATAAATGAATTTGATAATGAAGAAATAGAGAATATACTAATTAATAAAATAACAAAAATATATAATGATAAACATAAAGAGGCACAAAAGCTTAATTCATCAGAAATATTAGATATTATTGAAAGACAATTAATTTTAAATGTAGTAAATGAAAAATGGATGGATCATATAGATGCTATAACTAATTTAAAAGATGGAATTGGACTTAGAGCATATGGTCAATCTAATCCGCTAGATGCATATAAACTAGAAAGTTTTGATATGTTTGAAGAACTAATTGATACAATACAAGAGGAATCTTTAAGAGCTGTTTTCTCATTAAGGCCAGCAAATGAACAAGAGTTAGCTGAGGTAGCAAAGAAAGAGTCAAAAGATAGTGTAAAAAATATTAGTACAAATTCTAATAGGGAAGTAAAAAGAGAACCTGTAAGAACTGAAAAGAAAATAGGAAGAAATGAGCCTTGTCCATGTGGAAGTGGGAAGAAATACAAGAACTGTTGTGGAAAAAACGCATAAATAAAGGGTTTGCAGATTTT
>CANQUF010000020.1 GCA_947626975.1 uncultured Clostridia bacterium | reverse complement strand
TATCGAGTTCGCGACAAATACGCCTCTTGGGACTTTCACCCTAGATTTATGACATGCCCGTCATACCAAAGAAAAAGACAATGCTAAAATTTTATAAAATTGCATTGCCTTTTATTATACTATTAATTATTTACTTAATTTTTTGTTTTCTAAGTTAATATTAAATTCTTGCTTATCATCACATATTTGTATAATAGACCCATCTTTAATTAAAAAAGCTTTTCCATAAATCACTATAGATTCATCAGTTTGTAATATATGTGAACCATCACACAAAGCATAAATAGATCTTTTTTTTGATTCTTCTAATTGATGGTTTCTTTGATAAATTTGCATTTCATCAAATTCAGTTGTATCCAAAACAAAATGTGGTTCAATATTAATATCACTTAATCCAAGACCTTCAAAGTATATAGGTTCAGATGAATTTCCATTTTCTGGGCTATTGTAAACTGATTCAGCCATATTTATAGAACCTGCACTTTGTCCAATAATAACTCCATTATAATTTTTTAATAAATCTTTTAAATGTAATTGCTTAAAAAATTCATTTTGAATATATGTATCTCCACCACTTAAAAATATTATATTTGCTTTTTTTACATATTCTAAGACATTTTCTTTTGTTCTATTGTCTAAAACTAAATATTCCGAAAATGTTATACCAGATAATTTTAACCCATCAAAAATTAAAGATGCATAACTATCTACTTTTTCACTATCATCAGGACTAGCAGCAATATATAAAATTGCATTGTATCCATTAATTAATAACTTGATTTGATCAACTATTCCATTGGTGTTATCTAATTCATTAGGCTTTTTTTCACCATTAACTTTGTGGTAATGTTTAGTATTACTTGTAAAGAACAATTTTTTCATTTCTCGCCTCCAATAATGTTTATTCTTTATTTTTTTTCAAACATTTTAGCAATATTTTGCATTTCTTTTAAATTTTGAGCAGATTTTTGAGGATTTTTCATAAACTCATCAAAAAATTTACCCATAGCTATATTCTTTATATTATCTTCATTTGCCTTAGAATTAATATTGCTTTCTGTTATTTTAATCCTTATTTGTTCATCTGTCTCTAGTTTTATTCTTTTAATTTCTTTCTCAGATTCTTCCCTAATCTTCTGAATTTCATTATCACAAGATATTTTCACTTTCTCAACTTCTATTTTTGATTTTTTAGCAGCAGCTAAATAAGTTAAAATAGAACATACAAGTGGTAAAATAAATGAAATTAGTAATTGTAGTTTCCAATCCATATTTTTTCCTCCTATCTCTTTTAATAGTTTTCATTTTCATAAATGTGTTTTTTTGCTTTATTAAAAAATTTATATAATTCATTGTTAAATATTATACACTCTTTATTTACTAATTGCTGATAATATATGTGGAATATACATTATTGCGATATCAGCACCTTTATCTAACAAAAAGCTCAATATTTTTTTTGCCTTATCCCACTTTTTAGTTTTACTATCTTTACTCTTTTTTAATTCTTCTATTTCATTTAACTTTTCAATTAATTCTGTTTTATCAAAATCACTCAAATATGTATTATCCTCTATATTCCTTCTTATTTCATCAATAGTCATATTTATAGTTAGTTCATTAGAATTTGTGTTTGTATTATTATTTGTAGTTGATATATTTATTCCAGCATTTCGGTTCCTATTATATATATCAGGATTATCAGTTCTACTTAATAAATATTCTAGTTTTCCTTTAATAATTTTTATATTTTCAATTTCATTAGTTTCGTGTCCTAGTCCACTTGCATATCCAATTATTCCTTTATTGAATTCAGGATAATCTATCAAATATTTTCCTAATATAGTCTGAACTTCACTATGTTTTGCAAAACCTTTTTTAATATATTCATCGCAAATTTCAATATCTTTTTTTATCATTGTTTTAAATTTACTCATAAATATTCCTCCACTAAACTCATTTCTAATAACTAATAAAATTATACTATATAATCCAAAAAGTTTCTATACTTCCATTGAAATAATCCAAATATATGTTATAATTAATTTAGTTGATTTAGTCAATCTTGGGAGTATGATTTTTCGAACATAAGTAAAGTTATCGCTCCATAATTTGTTTTCGTCGAAACACTTGAAAGTATTGAAATAAGTAAGTTTGAAGGAAGCAAAAAGTAAATATCGTATCACTTTATATAAGTCGATTTAGTCGGCTTATTTTTTGTGCTTTACATTAGTTTCAATGTTAAATGAACAAAATAGCCTCAAAATATTCAAAAAGTAGTTTTTGGTGATATGATATTTACAGTAAAAAAAGAAATTGCAATAAATAAAGAATTACTTCTAAAATTAAATGAGCTTGCACCTTTTAGTAATTGTGTGAATATACATTGTTCTTAACTTGTATGCCATTTTGCTCTATTAAGTAAAATTATCGTACCAAACGAAAATATTGATAAATCAACTGAAAAGTTTGATTTTTTCTCTACAAAAACGGAAAAAACAAAATATATTTTTATAATTTAATCTACTATATTTTTATTAATTATTTTACAAAAATTTTTCTATGCTATTTGTTAAAATAAAGTTAAATTCTTAATATCCCACAAGTATTATTTATTCTAAAATAAAAATTATTTTTCTGTATATAAATAAAAATTAACATACTTATTTAAAAAATAATATAATATAACGATATTTACTGTAAAGGAGTTTTTTATGATTGAAAAAGTTGTATTAGAGAAAGCTGCTTCTGAAGTAGCTATTCAAAGTTCGAGCCTTCCCTTAATTTATATGTTACCAGTAAATGAAGGTAGAAAAAAATTAGAAATTGCACAAAATAGTTTTGTATGCATGTGTCCAGCCAATATTAAGATGATTACTATTGATACAAATTGTCACGGATGTATTAATGTATATATAGTTACTCCTCCACATTGCTCTAAAATGAATAATATAATCTTCTACATACATGGTGCAGGGTGGGTTTTTGGTAGTTTTCATACACATGAAAAACTGGTTAGGGAACTAGCTTACAGAACTAATTCTGTTATTATATTTCCTGAATACACACGTTCACCTGAGGCTAAGTTTCCTATAGCTATAGAGCAATGTTATTCTATTTTAAATCAAATACCAAGTATTCTAAAATACAATAATATAATTACTTCTAATAATAATATAATTGTAGCTGGAGATAGTGTTGGTGGAAATATGGCAATATCTATGTCCTTAATAGCAAAATATGAAAATGGTCCTAAAATTTGTAAACAATTACTTTATTATCCTGTTACAGATGATAATTTTAATACAAGTTCATATTTACAATTTGCTACAAACTATTATTTATATCGTGATGGAATGAAATGGTTTTGGAATAATTATGATCCAAATTTTAAAAGAATAAATAATATTTTAGCAACTCCTCTAAAGGCAACTTTAGAGCAATTAAAATATTTACCTGATACTATGATTTTAAACGGAGAAGCTGATGTATTAAAAGACGAAGGACAATTATTTGCAAATAAATTAAGGAAAGCTGGAAATAATATTATATCTGTTATATTTCAAGGTATGATTCATGATTTTGTTATGCTAAATAGTCTAGATCAAACTAATGCATGTAGAGCTGCAATGGATCTTTCTACTGATTGGATTAATAGAACTTGTTAATTTAATCATATAAATAATCACTTTATATATTAAACCAGAACATATAAAAATTTTATTATATAATTATAATTCCTCTCATATTTACATACAAAATAATATTTTTAAAATAGAATAAAATTAAATATTATGAAATTTTCCATAATATTTAATTTTATATATATAGAAATACTGTTTTTTATTTTTTCCGGAGAAAAAGAATCTATAAAAAAGTCCAATAAAAAATTAGGTTTGTATAAAAAATATGTGATACAAATACAATTTTTTTATTGGATTTTTAATAAAATGTATATTTTCATTCATAGAAATATAATTTATCTTTCAAATTTATCTTGTTGCAATTCTATTCTTTTAAAATTCATATTTACATTTTCATTTGGAAAACAAAAGTTTCTATTAACATCTATATATCCTACTAATTCATCTTTAATTTTTTGTCCATTATTTGGATTCAATCCAAATACACAAATTTCATTCGACATAGAAGAAGTTACTGCGTTTTTTACAATTCCTAGATTGCTACTTTGGTTGTATTTTCTCCCATCATATTTTTTTTCAAAAGAACTAATCTTATAAATTTCTAGATTAAAAGATTTTAAACTAATTTAATTATTTGAATTTAACATATTATCTTCTTTTTTAGCATTTATTTTTACTTCTAATAGTTTATTTTTTAATTCTGACTCTATTTTAACAAGTTCACCTTCCGCAACAAGTCTTTTTTCTCTTCCTGCATCATGAATTGCTATTAATTTGTCTAGAGTCTCAATTAAATCATTATTAGTTTTTTGAAGAGTTTCAACATCTACAACAGCTCTTTCTGACTCTTGAGCAATTTCAGTAGTACCTTGTTTTAAAATTTCACTATTTTGTTTTAACATCTCATTTGTAATATCA
Organism: uncultured Clostridia bacterium; assembly: GCA_947626975.1. Lineage (GTDB taxonomy): Bacteria > Bacillota > Clostridia > TANB77 > CAG-465 > CAG-465. Next base: position 15,838 of record CANQUF010000020.1, on the reverse strand, counting down.
GTTACTTTTTTCTGAGTATCTAAAGCTCTTTTAGAATTTGCTATACCTAAAGCAATAACAATTTGATTTTTCCAAAGTGGAATCGTATTAATTAATGAACTTTGAATTTTGTTAATAAGTTCACTATCATTATTTTGAATAAGTCTAATTTGGGGTGCCATCTGAATTGAAATAACTCTTGTAGTTTTTAAATCATAAAGTTTTTTCTCAAATCTATTAATAGTATCAGACATATCCTTTACAGCTTGTACGTCTAATTGATCATTAGTTTCTTCAGCCCTTTTTCTTAAAGCTGGAAGTGTAACATTATTTAATTCTTCAAGTTTTTTCTCACCGGCAATTATATATAATGAAAGTTGTTTAAAATATTCTAAATTTTTTTCATACATAGTATCAAATGTTGCAATATCTTTAAGCATTATTAACTTTTGAGCTTCAAGCGATTTTTCTATATTATCAATATTACCTTCAACTTTATTATACTTTGCAAGTAATCTATTAAATTGCTTTTTTGCAGAATTAAATACTGACAATAATCCTTTTTGAGAATGAGTTACAGATGCTGTATCATCATTAAATGACTTAATTTCAGTTACAAGATCTGATAATAAATTTCCAATTGCTCCTGTATCTTTAGTTTTTACTTCAGATAAAACAGAATCAGAAAACTTTGATATATTTTTTTGAGCAGAAGCTCCATATTGTAAAATTTGAGCTGTATTTGTTACATCAAGTTCCTTTAAAAAATTATTTATAGCCTCTTTCTCAGCTGGTGCTAATTTTTCATAATTTAAAGAGTTTTCAATTTTTGTTTCTGTAATCTTACCTTCATTTAAAACAGTTGTTTCAAGTTCTTTTGAATCAACTTTTGAATCTACTATTAATTCTAATTTTTCATTTTCCATTTTCAAAATTCCTTTCTTTATTTGTAACATACTAAAATTATATGTTTATTATAAATTTGAGTTAAATAAATTTCTTAATTGATAAATAACATCTTCAGATTCTGCATCTATACTTGCTGCCTCATTAATATTTGATATTTCTTCTAGTGCACTAATATTTGCATTATATCCTATTGTATAAATTGGTATGTCTAAATTTTTTATAACATTTTTAGCTTCATTAAGAGAATGTCCACTATTTGTTTCACCATCACTTAAGACAAACATCATTAGTTTTGAGTCTGGAACTTCAGCTTGTTTCTTTAACATTAAGTCTGCAGCAACTAAAATTGCATCAAATGTTGATGTATTTCCATTAGCAGATAACCCTTGAACAGCACTATTAAAATATGATCTTTGAGTAATATCAAATTGGTTAATAGGTAGTTCAACCGTTACATCTGAACTATAACTTACAAGCCCAATATAATTATTTTGATTTACATATTGACTTCCATTAATTAAAGATTTTTTTAAATTAGCAAGTGGTATTCCAGCCATACTTCCTGAAACATCTGTAACAAATGTTGCTATAATTGGTTTTCCTAAATCTTTTTCTTCTTTCCATAATTGTTGAGCTTGCAAAAGAGTCTGCCCAGAATATACTTTAGATTTATCGCCTTCGTCTTTAGTAAATCCATAAGTATTTGCTAAATTTTGTGACTCTGAACTTTCAGCATAATTAGAAAATAACTGTAGCGCTTGAGTTTGTTCTGATGTAAGTGTTCCACATGCATATAATGGATTATTATGTGGTACCCCAAATGGAATAAAAGTATAATTATCTTTTAGTTTTTTATCATTTACATAAGTTTGATATTCCATTATAAATGCATCTAAAGACCCATCTTCAGCTGCTGTTCTCATTTGCATTGTTATATAAGAAACAAATGGAATATTTTGTTGAAAACTCTGAAATCCACTCTTTGCTTTATCACTTAAAGGGTCAACAGAATCAAAATAGTTTAAAGTAGTTAATAAAAAGTTTAATCCTGTTGAACTGGCATAAGGATTAGTATATCCTAAAACTATCTCGTTATTAACTGTTGCTTGAATTACTGCATCAATATTAGCAACGCCATATTTAGATTCAAGAGTTTTACGTGTCTTTTCAGAGAGTAATACTCCAGCTGTATTCTTTACCAATGAATCACTTACTTTTGTTAAGTTAACAGATTGAGCTTTTGCCATTTCTATCCAAAGTTCATTAGATGGAGCAAATGCCTGAGGTACATATTTACCTGAGACAAGATAGTCTACAGCATCACCTGATGAAATATTACGAATAGAAACTGAAACCTTTTTTCCATTTATAACTTGATTAGATTTATTAAAATTTTTAGCTACTTCATTAAGCCAGCCATCTGTTCCTTCTCCAGATTTCTCTGGTGAAGAAAATATTTCAATATCAATTACTCCACTACCTTTAACAGTTAAATCATACTGAGAAATATCTGGCAGTTCATCTTTTAGAGTTTTTATACTGACATTTACATTTGACTTTGTAGGAGTTGAAGTTGAAACATCGATATCTTTTAAATAACGGTTTAAATTCTTAACTGCTTTTGAATAATTTTTTTCATGAGAAGATTGACCAATATTTTTAGTTAATAAAATTCCCACAAAAATTACTATTACAAATACAACTATTAAAATGCTAAATTTCTTAATATTTTGGTTTTTCATTTTTTCTTTCCTTTCTATTTTAAAGAATCACTTTCACCACGAAGGGTTTTTAAAGATTTTGTCATGTCATTTAATACTTTACTTAATGATTCATCAGATGAAGAAGAATCATCCATTTGAGAAACTTCTGTTAATAATTTATTAAACTCACTTAATATATTTTCGTTACTATTCAAAAGTCTTTGCATATATTCTTTATGTTCATTTTCTAATGTACTACTAACATCTGAATCAAGTATTGCAATTCTATTTAATATTTTTCTAATATTATTAAACATAAAATTTGTTGCTTGATTAGATAAATCAATTAAAGCAGTAAAATGTTGCTGATTATTTTGTTCTAATAGCTCACTTAATACATTTGTTTTTCGAGTTATTGAATCCAACTGACTTAGTGACTGCTTTACTTCATCATAAAAAGGTGATTTTTTATTTAATTTTGATTCTAAAGCATCTTTATAGTCATCTGCACTTTTTAACTTATCTAAATCATATCCATACTTTCCTGTTGTTGAGTAATTTAAATATATATATTCCAATGATATGATTACAATATTAACTAAAATAGCTAAGCAAAACAAAATTACATTATTACTAAAACTTAATCCAACAATACCAGGAGAAAATACAATTATATCAGCAATTGCAAGTAATAATGTTAATATGGTAAGTTTTAAAAAAACTTTATTATTCATTTATATTTCCCCTCCTATTTTTTTATAAATCATTAATTATTATTTTAGCATATTGTAAATTTTTTTTCAATCAATTTTAATTTTTAATATGTAAATTTAATAATATTACAAAAATATTACAATTATAACTTTTTTAAACCCAGTAAATAGCTTTATTATTATTTTCATTTTCCCAAGTAATTTATACAATATTTTATTTATTTTTATCACTATACTACAATATATATAATATATAAAATACATATTCAATAAAAAAAATTATATTTATAACTTCTTAATATCACATTTTAGAAAAATGTCTTATTATTTTATAAATTTAACTCTTATAACTTTAATAAAATTAAAAAATTTTAAAGTAAACAGATTAAAGATTAAACATAGTTTATATTTTTTTTATTTTAATAAATAAAAATACAAGGCCTACACTATAGCCTCGTATTTTATTTATTTTATAATTATATTTTATTCTAATTCATTATTATCAGATGTATTTTCATTATCTAATTCGTTATTTTCCTCTTGAACTAATGAAAATTTAGAAACAGAAAGTTCATAGGCTACTTTCTCCTCTACAGTACCATCAGCATATTTTTTTTCATATTTTCTTGATTGTATTCTTCCACTTAATTTTACGTTTTCACCTATTTTTATATTTTCGCAAAACTTAGCATTTCTTCCCCATAATATGCAAGGTATATAATCAGACTTTTTATATGATCTATTAACAGCTACTAAAATATCTGATATTTCTCTACCAAGTGGAGTTTTACGATATATTGGTTGTTTACAAATATATCCACAAAAAGTTGCATTATTTAATGTTGATAAAGTTTCGTCATTACTTATTTCAATTTGTTTTGCAAATACTGACAAAACTAATTTACTTTTCATATTCTCCATTTGCTGATTATATGATCTAAATTGACCTACTATATGAACAATATCTCCTTTTTTTAATTCATCTAAGTTTATTAATCTTTCTGATACGATAACAGGAATGCTATCTACTATATTACTTAATCTTTTAGTTGCAATGAAAAATTTAAAAAATTTTTCATCATATACTTCATGACTAAACTCTATATCAGATTCTATTGTTCCGTCCTATTTCTATTATATTATTCTCACTAAGATTTTCCATTAAAAAATTTCCTCCTTTGGATCTTATCTATTATTATTCTTATGTATTATCGTTCTAAAAAATTACTACATTATGCCAATTATAACATAATATTATTTTTTTGTAAATAGTTTATGTAAAATATTTTTCTTATTTTCTTTTTTAACAAAGCATTAAATATAATATAGTATTGATGTTTGTAACACTTTTGTAATTTCCATTAAAACTTTATTTCTATAGAAAAAGCTCCTAGCACTTTATATAACTAGAAGCTTTTTTATTATTTACATCATTCCAAACATTCTATCTACTGATTTTAATTTTTGAGTACATAATTTTTTCCATATTTTATACTCTTGTATATCTTTTGATATAAATTCAATATGATAAATATTACTTGATAATTTTATTACTCTTACTATATCATACATATCATATTCAATTTTACCTATAAAATCAGAATCAAAAGAAATAAATGTTTGATTATTCTTGTATGAAATACTTGCATTATTATCATTATATTTTAAATTATTTTTAACATCCACTATTTCTAATGTAATATTTCTTTTTTTATATAATATTCCATCTTCAATAGTATTTTCTACACTTTCTAATTCAAAAAAATCAGGTATCATTTTTCTAATATAATTTGGTATTTTTATACTATTTATACCATTACCAGTTTTTGGCTTTGAATACATTTCAAATATAAAATTTGATACATTATTTAAATTTACTTTTTTTATTTTTATTACTTCATCTTTATCAATAATTTCATCATTATTGTTTAATTTTTTTTTGCTTACTTTACTTAAATTTTCTTTATCATCTAAATCTAATTTTGCATCCGCTTTAGAAAAAAGTAACTCATTTATATCTAAAGTTTCATTTTCGTTAAATCCTATATTTTCGAGACTTTCATCATATAATTTATTCGATTTATCAACATTTTGATTTTCTTTTACATCAGTTTTATCTTGAAATTCATTATCATATAATTCTTTTATTTTGTCTAAATTTTCTACTTCATCTAATTTAGATATATCTTCAATTTCCTCTAAAGGTTCAACTTCTTCAATTTCATTTATATTATTATCTTCTTCTATATCAGAGATATCAATTGATATATCAAGATTATCATCTTTAATATCAATTTTTGGAATTTCTATATCTTTAATATATTCATTATCTTTATATTTTTCTATTTTAGAGTTATTATCATTATTTACATTTTTACCTAATAATTCAGATATACTTTTTACATTATGAATATATTGTTTTGTACTAAATATAGATTTATTATTTATTAATTCTTCTATCATATCATTTGTTAACTTTCGAAATGTATTTACATCTTCTTGTTCATTATTACTTTCTGTAAAGCAACAAGATACAATATCGTTTATTTTTCCATTATATTCTTTTTTTTCTTCTTTATCTTTTAAATTATATTCTACTTTCGTATATACAGTTTTATTATCAATAACACCATTTTTTGAAAATGCAGCTGTACTTACATATATAGTTGCAACTGAATTATTTTCAAATATAGCTACATTGCTTTCAAATTCATTTATATCATTATTATTATATATATATATATTATCTGTGTACTTAAGTAATCCTTCTAGAATAGATTTAGTTGTATTTTTTTTATCTATTCCTAAAGCTAAATAAACACTTGATTTGCAATCAATTAATTGCTCTTCTAACAAATCAAATCCATCTTCTTTTAATTTTCCTATTAATATTATTACTTTTTTAGGATTATTATTAAATTCTAATTGTAAATTATCATATAGACTATTAGCTCCATTATTTTGTAAAAACAAATCTGCTTTCATATATAGACTCCTTTATAAAAATTGGTTGGAGTAGAAGGATTCGAACCTTCGCATAATGGTGTCAGAAACCACTGCCTTACCACTTGGCTATACTCCAAAAACTAATTTTATATGTAATATTATATATCATTTAATATTTATTTTCAACATATATATAATTATTTTTATTAAAATTATTTTTAATAAAATTAAAAAAATATAGTAAATACTTATATATATAATTATAAATATTTACTATATTTAATTTAAATTTTTACTAATTGATTTATTTTATAGCATTTTTAGCTAAGTTAATTCTATTAATAACATTTTCTTTCCCAAGTATTTGCATAATAGAATATATATCTGGTGTATTATGTCTATTTGTTATCGCAATTCTAATTATATCTGAAAAATCTGCAATACTTCCAATAAAACCATCTGGATTTTCTTTGTATTCTTTCATGTTTACACAAAATTCAAGTTCTTGTGCTAAATTTTTCATATTATCAAACCATTCCTCTTTACTATTGTTAGCATCATATATTTTTTGATAATTTTCTAATACATTAAATATTACTTCTTTAGTTATCTTATTTTCTATTTTAAAATCATAACCATTTTGTATTTCATTATTAAAGTAATCATCAAAGAAATAAAAAAATGTTGGAATTATATCTTCCCATTTATATATATCTTTACGTATTTTTTTTGCTCCATCACGTTCCAAAGCGAATATTTTTTTGCTATATTCTATATTACGATTTATAACTTCAAATATTTCCCTATTATACTCTTCTGCCCATTCTATAACTGATTTTAATACTTCATCACTATTCATTCTTGATATTACTTCTTTTGATACATCATTTAACTTTACAATGTCAAATAGAGCACCAGATGTATTTATCTTTTTTAGTTTCATCTCGAATTTATCATTAGATACAGTTTTATTTGCTCTTTTCCAATTTTCAAAATCAGAATTAATAATATTAAGTAAATATTCATTTACTGAATCAACTGGATAACCTGCCTTTAAAAAATATGATACTGCTGCTTCCTTATCTTTTCTTTTACTAAGTTTCCTTTTAGAATTTCCATCTAAAATCATGACTGTTGGTAAATGAATATATACAGGAGCTTTAAAGCCCATAGCATGAAATAATTCTAAATGAATTGGTACCGAAGATACCCATTCTTCTCCTCTTATTACATGAGTTGTCCTCATAAAATGATCATCACATACATGTGCAAAGTGATAAGTAGGAAGTCCATCTGATTTTATAATTACTATATCTTGATCATTCTGTGCTATTTCTATTTTTCCTTTTATTCCATCTTTAAAACTTACTTTTTTTAAATGAGAACCATTAGATCTAAATCTTAATATATATTTTTCACCATTTTTAATTCTTGCTATATATTCTTCTATTGGTATATTTCTACATTTAGCATATACAGAATAATAACCAGGTACAATTTTATGTTCCTCTTGGTAGTCATGAGTTTTTTGTAACATTTCTGGAGTACAAAAGCAAGGATATGCAAGTCCTTTTTCTATTAAATGTTTTGCACATATTTTGTATATTTTTTCTCTTTTACTTTGTATATATGGTCCATAATTTCCAATCTCTTCATCTTTTGATATAACGCCCTCATCTGGAGAGATATTAAATTTTTTCATTTGAGATGTTAAATCATTAATACTTCCTTCTATTTCTCTTTTTTTATCAGTATCTTCAATCCTTAAAAAGAATATACCATCTGTTTGATTAGCAAGCTTTTTATCTACGGTAGATGTAAAAAGAGCACCTGTATGTAAAAAGCCCGTTGGTGAAGGTGCAAAACGCGTAACACATGCTCCTTCTTTTAAATTTCTTTCAGGATACCTTTTTTCTAAATCCTCTACAGTTTCAACTATATCTGGAAATATTAAATCAGCTAGTTCTTTGTATTTACTTAATTCTTCACTCATATTTTTACCACCTTTATATATTAAATGTATATAAAATATTTATATACACAAAATTACTTTTCATATTTTACTATACATTATATGTTTTTTCAAGTTTTTTTTAATAATACATAAAAAAGCTACAAGAAACTATTCATGTAACTTTAATATAATCTTTATTTATTAATATTATATTATAAGCAAAAATGTAATATAGCTTACTTTTTCATTTGCTCTAAATATTCATCATAAGTCATTCTTTTATCTATAATTCCATTTTCAGTTATTTCTATAATTCTATTTGCAATTGTTTGAATAAATTGATGATCATGCGAAGTAAATATCATTTCGGCAGTACTATTAATAAGTCCATTGTTTAAAGATGTTATACTTTCTAGATCTAAATGGTTTGTAGGCTCATCTAAAAGAATAAAATTAGGATTTTCAAGCATACATCTAGATATCATACATCTTGCTTTTTCTCCACCAGATAATACATTTACCTTTTTTAATGATTCTTCACCAGAAAAAAGCATTCTACCTAAAAAACTACGAATAATTGTTTCATCATTTATATTATATTCATCAGCTATCCATTCAACAATTGACTTATTAGAATTAAAATATTTTTCATTATCTTGTGGTAAATATGATAATTTAATTGTTTTTCCAAATGTTACTTTACCTTTATCTTGCTTTAATTCTCCTGCAAGTATTTTTAATAGTGTTGTTTTTGCAATAGAATTTTCACCAAGTAATACAATTTTATCTCCTTTTAATACTTTAAATGAAATGTTTTTTAAAAGTTGTACGCCATCTAGTTCTTTAGAAATATTATCTACCTCTAATATTTCTTTACCAGATTGCCTTTCAGGTTTAAACTCAATAAAAGGATATCTTCTAGTAGAAGGCTTTATCTCATCTAACTGAATTTTTTCTAATGTTTTTTTCCTTGACGTTGCTTGCTTAGATTTAGAAGCATTTGCACTAAACCTTCTAATAAAATCTTCTAATTCCTTTATTTTTTCTTCTTTCTTTTTATTTGATTCTTTCATTTGCTTTAATGCAAGTTGGCTAGATTCATACCAAAAATCATAGTTTCCTACATATAGTTTTATTTTACCAAAATCTACATCTAATATATGAGTACATACTTTATTCAAAAAATGCCTATCATGCGATACAACAATAATTGTATTTTCAAAATTTATTAAAAATTCCTCAAGCCACTCTATAGCATAAATATCCAAGTGATTTGTTGGCTCATCTAATAATAATATATCAGGATTTCCAAACAAAGCTTGTGCAAGTAATACCTTTACTTTTTCATTTCCAGTTAATTCATGCATATATTTATCATGAAGTTCAACTGATATACCAAGTCCATTTAAAAGTTCAGCAGCATCAGATTCTGCCATCCAACCATTAAGATCAGCAAATTCAGCTTCGAGTTCGCCTGCTTTTATTCCATCTTCATCTGTAAATTCTTCTTTTGAATATAATTTTTCTTTTTCTTTCATTATTTCGTATAACTTAGTATTTCCTCTTATAACTGTATCTAAAACCTTAACGTTATCAAATTCATAATGATCTTGTTTTAATATACTTATTCTATCTTTTGGTGCTTTTACAACTTCACCTTCACTTGGCTCTAATGTACCAGATAAAACTTTTAAAAAAGTTGATTTTCCAGCTCCATTTGCTCCTATTATTCCATAACAATTACCATTTGTAAATTTTACATTTACATCTTCAAATAATGTTCTTTTTCCAAATCTTATTGTTACTCCCTTTGTTTCTAACATTAATTTTCTCCTCTTTTTCTATTTGTATATATATTTTACTATAACATTTTATTATTTGCAAGTAAATTATATATAGTGTTTAGAAAATGCTATAATATTAATTTTATTCTAATGTACTTTTCAAAAAATTTATATAATTACCTCCCATTATTTTTTTTATATCTTCATCATTAAATCCTCTTTTTTTTAATTTTTCTATTAATATGGTAATATCTTTTATACTACATATATCTAATGGTAAATTTTCTTTTTTGATTCCATCAAAATCACTACCTAGCCCAATATAATCTGTACCTACTAAATTTGCTATATATTCTATATGGTTTACAATATCATCTGAAGTTACTTTAATATTATCACTTAAAAATTCTGAATAAAAACATACCCCAATAACACCTTTTCGTTTTGCAATTTCTTTTATCTGTAAATCCGTTAGATTTCTTTTATTATCACATATGCTTCTTACACATGAATGAGTAGCTACAACACTAGATGTAGTATTATCAAGTACATCAAAGAAACTTTTATCAGATATATGAGATAAATCAATAATCATTTTTAACTCTTCCATTTTTTTTATACACTTTTTTCCAAATTCTGTTAAACCTAAATCATTTTTAGTATATGCACCACTAGCTATCTTATTATCTTCATTCCAAGTTAGTGTCATTAATCTAACCTTCCTGTTGTATAATCTTTCTATATTGGTTATATCATCATCTATAGCACTACCATTTTCTACTGTAAGTAACATACCTATTTTGTTATATTTTTCTACTTTATCTATGTCTTCCTTACGACAAATGTGTATTATGTTATCAATATTTTTTGTATATTCTTCATAAAACTTATCAATTATTTTATTTACTCTAATAAATCCTTTATTTTTTTCTTTTGTATATATTGGATTTACAAATGCAGCCATAAATTGTATATGTGGAATAATATCATCTGCATATTTTAAATTAAAATTATATCTTTCATTAGTCAAATCTTCATCATTATCTAGCATTTCTTGTATAGTATCACAATGTGAATCAACAGTTATTATTTTATTAAACATAAAAAACCTCCAAAAAAATATTTAGTATATTAAACTATATACTAAATATTCAGATTTTATTCATTTAATAGTTCTTTTCTTTTTGTAACACACCATACTATATATGATATATCAAACCCAAGTAATGCTCCTGCAAATATATCACAAAAGTAATGGACGCCTAAATATACTCTACTTATACATATTAAAATAGCTATAAGTAATAATAATATTGATAACATATTTTTTAAAAATAAATTTTTTATATTTTTTAAAACAAAAAGGGTTATAACTGTATACATCGAAAAACCAACCATTGCATGAGCACTTGGAAAACTATATCCTGTTTCATGTACTATGCTTAATAAATCTGGTCTTTGTCTTGAAAAAATAAGCTTTAATAATAAATTAAACATACTACTTATAACTACACAACATAATAAGTGTATTCCAATTTTTTTCCTAGTTGACTCAAAAATCATCGTTAATAAACAAATTACAACTATACATATTGGTGAAACTAAATTTGTAATTATTTTAAAAAATATATCAAATTGTTTTGAATTTAGAAGTATAATATAGTTATATATTTTTAATTCATATTTTAAACTTAATCCTGTTTGTACAAATATTGATATTACGATAAACAATAAAATCGGAATTAATATAATAATTATATTCTTTAATTTTAATTTCATTTTTTCACCTTAATATATTTTTTAATTTAAACATGCTTTTATTCTTCTTACACCTGCACTAGAAGCTTCTTCTTTTTTTATTTTGAAAATACCAAGCTCTCCAGTTCTTTTTACATGAGGTCCACCACATAATTCTTTAGAAACTTCTCCTATACTATATACTGTAACTTCATCTGGATATTTTTCAATAAACATACATTCCGCACCGGATTTTAAAGCATCTTCTTTACTCATAAGTTGTGAAGTTACCTCTAAATCTTCTTTTATCCATTTATTAACTAAATCTTCTGTTTTTTTCTTTTCTTCATCAGTTAATTTATGGTCACATGAAAAATCAAAACGCATTCTTTCTTCTGTTATATTAGAACCTTTTTGATGAACATCTGGTCCAATAACAACTTTCAATGCGGCATTAAGTAAATGTGTAGCAGTATGGTATTTTGTTTCAATTTCTCCAGATGAGGCAAGTCCTCCTTTAAATTTTCCAATAGTTGCTGTTTTAGATTTTTCTTGGTGTTCTTTAAATTTTTGATTAAATCCATTTATATCAACACTTAAGCCCCTTTCTTTTGCTAATTCTTCAGTAAGTTCTATAGGAAAACCATAAGTATCATATAATCTAAAACTAGTTGCACCATCTAAAATCTTTTCACTATCATTATTAAATTTAGCTATCACTTTTTCAAATTCTTTAATACCTATATCAAGTGTTTTTTCAAATCTTTTTATTTCTTTATTTAATTGAGTTATAACAAAATCTTTTGAATTAGCTAAATTATTATAGAATTTACCATAAACATCATCTATATAATAATAAACAATTTTGTTAAATACGTCAGTTGGTATATTTAATATTCTTGCATATCTAACAGCTCGTCTAATTAATCTACGAAGTATATATCCTGCTCCAACATTTGATGGTACTAAATGATTTTCATCACCAAGTAGCATAACACTTGTTCTAATATGATCAGCTATTATTCTCATAGCCATTTTTGTTTTTTCATCATCATTATATTTTCTACCAGATTCTTGTTCAAGGATTTCTATTGCTCCCTTAAATAAATCAGTTAAATAAACATCTCCATTTGTATTTAAAAATGCTAAAATTCTTTCTAATCCCCATCCTGTATCAACATTTTTCTTTTTTAATAATTCATACTTATTTTCATCAACCTTATCATATTGCATGAAAACGTCATTGCCTATTTCTATATAATGTCCACAATCACATGCTGGTGTACAATTAGGTGAACATGCTGGTTTATCAGTTATATAAAACATTTCACTATCAGGGCCACAAGGTCCTCTTTCTAATTCCCACCAGTTATACTCTTTTGATAAAAAAAATATATTTTCATGAAGAAAGCCTGATTTTTCTCTTAAAACTGCAGTTTCATCATCTTTTGGAACGCTATCATTACCTTCAAAAACAGTTGTTGCAAGTCTATCTATTGGAAGATTTAGTACTTGAGTTAAAAATTCATAACTCCATTTTGTACGTTCCTCTTTAAAATAATCTCCTAAACTCCAACTACCCATCATTTCAAAAAAAGTAGTATGACTAGAATCCCCTACTGATTCTATATCATTTGTTCTTACACACCCTTGAATGTTACATAGCCTTTTGCCTTGTGGATGCTCTTTTCCAAGTAAATATGGCATAAGTGGTTGCATTCCTGCTACATTAAATAGCACTCCAGTTGTTCCATCTCCAATTAATGACGTAGTTCCAATATCTACATGTCCACGTTTCTCATAAAAATCTATCCAAGCTTTACGAAGTTCTTCTGATGTCATTTTTTTCATAATATATACCCAACCTTTCAAATATACTTTTATACTATTTTAATATATAAAATTTCTGGAATACTTAAAAAAGAATTCCAGAATAAAAATTACTATTGGCTAAACAGTTTTTAAAATACTTTTGTTAAGATTCCATTTACTTTGTATAACTAAATAATCTCAGTATACCCAAGATTTTTTGTTTTACTTTCTTTTTGTAAAAAATATTATTTTTTTATGGTGTTGCATTAAAAATTTAATAATTTTTTACAATAAAATTTTTATTTTTTGAATATTTTATAAAACATGCATTTACCTCATAAATGTTGTATTATATTTCAAAATCTATATTCTGTTCTATAGTATATCATATTTTTTCTATTTGTCAAATAAAAATTTAAAGGGGCTGTAAAAAAAGTCCAATAAAAAATTAGGTTTGTATCAAAATATGATACAAATCTAATTTTTTTATCTTATTTTTTATAATACAAATTATTTTTATAATATATTTCTTTTTTTGATACAACAAAAGGGGGATGTAAAACTAAATTAAATATAATTTAAGAGCCACATTTCTGTGACTCTTTTTAATAGTATGGTTATCTGGTAGGTCTGCCGTTTCCTACATCTCTTTTGACCTATTGCTAGGTGCGTGGATGGCACATTTGTCCACCTCAAATAACCTATTATTATTGTACTTATATTATAACACATTTATTCATTTTTGTCTACTTTTTTTCAAAAATTATATTTCCTCTATTTTTAAGTGTTTGCTTCCAAGTTCTATCATTAAGTCTCATTAAAGTTATTATAGAATTTTTTGGGTGCTTATTATCCTCAGCAACTGCTATTTTTATAACAACTCTACCATTCTTATAAATTTCAGAAATATTTTTCAACATTATAATTGTATCTTTATTTCTATTATCATCTAGTATAATATCAGGATTTTCTATTATATCTTTTATATATTGAGATAACTGTTCATATTCCTTTTTATGATATTTTAATATATGTTCTTCCAATCTTTAATTAGTTAACACAACTTCATCCGTTATAATCTTATCTTTATACTTGCCTAATTTATTTTTATCTAATTTACCAATATATTGCACTTCTTTTACCTTTCCATTCTCATTGGTATCTATTATATCATTTACTTTGCCATATTTCAACTCTTCAAGTTCCTTATCAGTATATACTTTTGTAGATATCATTTTTTAAGCTTAATTTATCTACATATTTTTCTAGCTTATTGTTAAGCTCTATTTCAGCTATTTCTATATCCATATATTTATAACTATCAATTTCTTTGTTTGCATTAGTCAATAATTCTTTTGTATTATTAACTTCTATTTCAAGACTTTTTACCTTTTCATTTGCCTTGTTGATATCTTTTACGTTTTCATCCATTATTTGCTCAATAACAGTATCTTCAAGACCTAATCCTTTTAAAAAATCTCTTTTAATATTTTATCCTTTCTTTTGCTACACTTTTTACGTGGGCCGTATCCACTTGCTCACGTAGATTTACGTCATTGCGGACATATAAAAAGAGACTAGAATTTTACTTCTAATCTCTTAAAAACTAAATTAAATATAATTTAAGAGCCACATTTCTGTGACTCTTTTTAATAGTATGGATATATGGTAAGCATGCCATAAGCTTACATCTCTCGGGTTTCCCCTGTTTGCCATCGGCGTGTGGTAGACACAATATTTTACCACCACATATATCCTTTATTATTGTATTTATATTATAACATTTTTATTCATTTTTGTCAAATTTATTGTAAATTATTTCGTTATTATTCAATGTGCTTTTATAGCTTCTTTTCCTAATACTCCAAAAAGTTAATATAGAGTTACATTTATCTTTTTCATTCTCATTAGTACTTAGTTTTATTACTATTTGAATATTTTTATCACTCTCAATAATATTCTTTAATATAAGTATTGTATTTTCATAATCTTTATCTTCTGCTATATAATCAGGATTATATAATATATCTGGAATATATTTTATATATTTATTACATACTCCTGGATGTCTCTTTTCAGTATGTTTTTTTCTTTCATTAGTTAACACAACTTCATCTGTTATAATCTTATCTTTATACTTGCCTAATTTATTTTTATCTAATTTACCAATATATTGCACTTCTTTTACCTTTCCATTCTCATTGGTATCTATTATATCATTTACTTTTAAAAATGATAAAATAAAAGTAACCAAAAAAGGGAAAATAAAAATTACCAATATTGGCTACTTTTTTTGATATA
>CANQUF010000019.1 GCA_947626975.1 uncultured Clostridia bacterium | reverse complement strand
TTTCAGTAGTAATATTATTTAATTTGGCAGACAGTGTCTGCCAAATTAGAAAGAAGGTAAAAAATGAAAAATGAAATAGATATAAGCAGATACAAAGAAATTTTTGAAAATATAAGACAAGAAATATTAAAATCACAATATAAAGCAATGCAAGCAGTAAATACAGAAATGATATATATGTATTGGAATATAGGAAAAATAATATTAGATAATACAGAATGGGGAAATAAGTTTATTGATAATTTATCAATAGATTTAAAAAGAGAGTTTCCAGACATTCAAGGATTTTCAAGTAGAAATTTAAGAAATATGCGAAATTTTTATAAAGAATATCCTGATATGGAAATATTGCAGACATTGTCTGCCAAATTACAACATTAAGATATAAAATTATACTATCTTCCAAGTCAAAGTTGAATTTATCCAAAAATATATCTTTGTTTTCAAAAGCATTCTTGTTAGAAGAAGGAAACAATATTCTATTAAAAATTAGTAAAGAGAATATACTATTTAAATTATATTCTGCTTTGATAGTTCTTTGCTTTTTCTTAAAAAAGTTACCAATATCTAATTCGTTGTAAATTTTCTTAATAATAGAATAACCTAAATTCTTTCTGTATTGAACATTAGATTCTAGCTTAATATTTTTAGAATATTCATTAAAAGCTTATGTTTCTAAGCTTAGAAGGTTAAAAAAATTTTTTGCTACTGTAAAACAACGGTGGAAGTTGAGAAAAAAGGGTGTGTATTATCAATAATTGAAAAAGAATGAAAATGTTTTAATTTGGAGTAGATTTTTTTACGAAAATGGTTTATAATATTGTAAAGTAGATAGGAGTGTGAAAAAATATGACCTATGAATTTGCTAAATATCCAGATGGTACATTAGGAGTGTTTTCTAAGATTGGAAAAAAGGAAAATGATGAAGAATATATTCGTGTAACTTTTGAAAGACCGACAAAAGATGGATTTGATACTTATGTTGTTGAACTACCAAGTTATGAAGTTATTTTAGAAGATGGAAATTATTCTGAGGAAGAAAAGAAGAATTTTATGGAAATTGTAAAAAATGGATCAGCTTTTTTCTTTAAATATGCACGAATAGGAGGACTACAAATTGCCTAGTATTTTTGAATTGAAACGGATATAAGATATATTTTTGGACAAATGAAAATGATGAACCTATTCATGTTCACATATCGAAAGGAAGTCCAACTGCAAATGCAACTAAAGTTTGGATAACTCAAACTGGAGGTTGTATTGTTTGCCATAATAAAAGTAAAATACCTGAAAGAGAGTTAAATATTATTTGTGAGGATATTTCCTTGCACTACTTTCAAATCGTTGAAATGTGGAAAACTATTCATTCAGGTAATATTAAATTTTATTGTTAATTATTTTTGGAATTTTCAAAAATAGGGGGACAAAATCAATATTTTTGGTATGACGGGCATGTCATAAATCTAGGGTGAAAGTCCCAAGAGGCGTATTTGTCGCAAACTCGATAGCGACTTGCAAAGCGTAAACCAGTAATGGAGCGTGAAAAGAAGCAATAGCGAAATCGTGGCTCTATGTGGAGACTTGAGAGACAACATCTTTATATGTATATGTAAGATATACATGAAAAAAATCACATTTCAAATATTTTAAATGTGAGAGTGACGAAGGTCACTTTTGTTCTTTAAAAATTAAGGAGTAAAATTAGAAGTTAATTTAAAAGATGAAACAGTATGGCTTACACAAGAGCAAATGTCGAAGTTATTTGAAAAAGCTAAATCTACTATTAATGAACATATAAAGAATATATATAAAGAATGAGAATTAGTAGAAACAGAAACAATAACTAAATTCGGAAATTCTGAATTTGCTGATAAACCTACTAATTATTATAATTTAGATATGATCATATTGACCTAATAATTTATATCTTTATTTGACTATCTAATATAATAAAAGTAATAATAAGAAAATAAGTGTATATTAACTTTAAAAGAGGTTATAATATATAAAAAATGCCCAATTGGAATTACAAAAGTTCCTTTTGGGTATATTTATAGCTTATTTTGGAATATTTTTTGACAAAATTTTATTTTAACGTTTCACAAAAGTTTCATAAATATTACAGTTATATTTCATTTTTAAAAAAACAAATTAAATTGTTGACTGAAAAAAATAGAAGATATATAATAGTTAAAGAATTTAGAGATAAAATTATTCATTTAGTTTTATTAATTTATTATTGTTTTTTGGAGGTTGAAGAATATATGATAGGCATGAGTCAAATTAAAAAGAAAGTAATTCAAGGTATAGTTATTGGTGTTGCAATAGGGGCTGTTGGTATTGGCCTTACACTATGGTGGTCTTTTCACACAATTAAAACTTATGAAAATGGTACAAACAAAAAATATAATGAAAGATTTACTAAGTCAGTAGTAGTTGCAAATAGAGAAATAATTCAAGGTGAAATAATTACTGATGATATGTTAAGTGTTGTTAAAAATATAAACATAAATACAATACCAAATCAGTCTAGTACTTTTACTGATAAAGGCGCAGTAGTTGGAAATACTGCAAAGTATAACATACCAGCAAAAGTAACATTAACAACTGATATGATAACAGATGAAATCGTATCAGCTGATATAAGATCACAAGAGGTAAATACAGTATTAATGCCTAGTGATTTGGCACAAGATGAATATGTTGATATAAGAATAATGTATCCTAATGGTACTGACTACATAGTATTACAACAAAAAAAGATAGACAAAATTATTGATCAAACTTTTTGGCTTACTTTAACTGAGGACGAAAGATTATTATTAAATAGTGCTGTTGTTGATTCATTCTTAACTCAAGGTACAAAATTATATGCTACTAAATATGTAGATGCATCTTCTCAAACAAATCTAACTAATGATGCAGTTGAAAAAGCAAAAGGATATGTAAGTGAGGAAATTAAAAAAGAATTAACTGATTTAAAGAGTGATGACGATGAAAAAGTTTCAAATTTAATTTTAGATTTAATAATAAAATACAAGAGCTTTGCTTCAATTGCAACTAGAGTAAATGAAAACTATCAACCAAATGCACAAGTTATGGCTCTAATGCAAACAAATAGTAGTATATTAGAGGCAGCAGTTGCAAGATTAAGTGCTGAGGCAAGAAGTGTAATTGAAAATGATATAGAAACATATAAAACACAAAATGAAGAAAACTATGGTAACGTAGTAAGCGGCGCTACTCAATCTATTACTACACAACAAAATCAAAGAACACAATTATTAAATCAATCACTTGAAGAAACAACAACTACTACTGAAGAATAAAATGCAATTAATTACTTATAATATAAATTAAATATGCTATTATTAAACAAATGATTAAATAGGAGGAAAATTTATGAAGATTATAGGCATGATGGGCTATACTGATAAATATGATTTCATAATGAATATTGCAAAATCTATAAATCTTATGCAAAAATCCGTACTTGTAATAGATGCAACATTAGATAGAAAGCTAAAATATATTGTGCCTGCTCTTTCAAATATAGGTAGATCATATGTTACACAGTATGATAGTGTGGATTTTGCTGTAGGATTTAATAGTATGCATGATGTTGAAAATTATATGATCGAAAATAATATAGAAATTGATAAATATGATTATATATTAATTGATATGGATAGCCCAAAGTCCTATGAACTTTTTAGGACAAGAGAAATTGACAAAATATACTTTTTTGTTGAAACCAGTGTCCTTGCAGTAGCTAAAAATAAGGAAATTGTAAAAGCTATAAAGATATATAATCAAAATGAAAAAGTAAATATATCTAAGATCATATATAGATCATATGTATCAAGAGCCGCAAATGATTATTTTGACAAAAAAATTGCAAATTATGGAATAGAGTGGAATGAACCGGTTTATGATATCCCACTTGAAGAAACAGACAAATTGGTAAGCATAGATTCACAATTTGGTGGATTCATAGATTTAAAAAGACATACTAAGATATATCTTGCAAATCTTGCTGATCTTGTAGCTGAAATTATTGGAGATGTTAATTCTAAAGAAGTAATTACTCAAATAAAGAGGAGGAGAATTTAATGCCTAAAATAGTTTTTTGGAGTGCAAATAATGTAACAACTGGTAGTGAACATGCAGTAATTGCAATAACTACATTACTTGCAATACAGAATAAATCTACATGTTTACTTATGCAAGCAAATTTTAACTCAAAAAAAATAGAATCATCATATACACCATATGATATCTTAGTAAGAAATGGTGCGTTTAATAATCCAAATATTGGCATTGCAGCACTTATTAGATTGATAGCAAGTAATAAATTATCCGCTGATTCAATACAAAATTATGCTAAGCCAGTTTTAAAAGAAAGACTTGATGTATTATATGGTATTTCTTCAGATGATTTAGAGGGATATAAACAACTTGCCAATAATTTACCATATGTATTAAGAAAAGCAGACGAAATATATGATATTGTATTTGCTGATATTCCTAAGACTTTAAAAAATAAATGTGTTATCGATACTATACAAGATTCAGATATTGTAATATGTATTGTAAATCAAGATATAGTAAAAATTGATAATTTATTTAATATACTTGAAAAAAATGAAGTATTAAAAGCTAAAAATAAAATAATTGTAATTTCTGACTATGAGCAAGATTCAAAATTTAATATTACAAATATAAGGAATAAATATAAAATTAAAGATCCAATATATTGCGTACCACATAATTATATTTTTTCAGATGCTTGTAATTCAGGTAATGTAATAGATTTTGTATTTAGGAATCTTAATGTTAGTTCAAATGCTAATTCTGCTGGTTTTTTATTTAGTAATCCTAATAGTGATTATAACGGTTACTTTTTTAAATGTACTAATCAGATAGTAGATAAAATTATGGATTTAATGAAACCAAAAGGAAATTAAAAATAAAAACAAATTGTGAGGTGAAATAATGTCAGTCGCATTCGTATTTAATATATTGCTTATAATATTACTTGTTGGATTTGTAGTAGTATTTCTATATTTTAAAGTAAAAAAATCTGTTACATCAGAAGAAAACCCTTCTGAAACAGAAATAGAAAGAGATAAAGAAAAATATAGTATTCGTACAATGCAAGAATATATTAAAAAGCAATTTGATGAGATAACAAGAATGAACTTGTATGATTTGGCACTTTCAGAAGAAGAGTTTGAAAGAAGAAAAAATGTAAAATATGAATTAAAAAAAGCTTTAAAAGGTGCAGGATATGCTGATGCAAGTGATAAAAAATATGTTAAAACATTAATGTTTGATTTGTTAAAAAACAATTATAAAGTTAATGAGTTTAATATAAACTATGCAATACCTTTCAATAACTTTGATGATCTTTCATCACAAGATCAGTTTGAAATATTATTACATATGTATAAAAAAGAGTTTAAAGCGGAAGCATTAACTCAAATTATAACAAAGTATAATCTTGATACTCCAAAGTATGAATTTGATCCACAAGTTCCTTCTTATGTTATAACAAAAGAAGAAATTGCACAAATATTTAATAATGAGATAACACCAGATACACTAACTTTTGAGGACAAGTTAGAAATTGTTGTTCAAAGAGTATATCAAGGGTATAAAGGATATAGTGTTGTTGATGATATTCGTGATATGAATATTGATGGAGTATCTGGAGGAGTATCAGGTATACCACCATCATTCTTAGATCAAGTATCAGGTATGGATGATTATTTAGAACAAATGGGTGGAAAGAAAATACCAATGTCTTATGACAGTGTTTGGATATTCTATAAAGGTAAATCAACATATCTTTCATTCCTATCTTTTGGTAGTGAAACAGAACTTAAAAGAGTATGTCAAAATATATATAAATATAACAATCCTGGACAACTTTCTGAAACAGTAGGTTATAAAATTAATGAAATGAAAGATGGATCTCGTGTAGTTGTTCTACGTCCAAACTTTTCAGAATCTTGGGCATTCTTTGTAAGAAAGTTTGCACCGCCTACATTAATTTCACCAGAACAATTATTAATTCATGATAATAAACAAAATGTAATAGAGTTATTAAAATATTTAGTAAGAGGAGCAAGAGTAACAGCAATAACTGGAGAACAAGGTTGCGGTAAAACTACACTTCTTATGGCTATAATGAAATATTTATATCCTACTATTACAATTCGTGTACAGGAAACAGCATTCGAGTTACATTTAAGAAAGATATACCCATATCATAATATTTTGTCATTAAGAGAAACTGAAACAATTTCTGGTCAAGAAGGTCTAGATGTACAAAAGAAAACTGATGGTGGAGTTAACATCCTAGGTGAGGTTGCAACTGATCCGGTTGCTGCTTGGATGATTCAAATGGCTCAGGTTGCATCTAAATTTACATTGTTTACTCACCATGCTAAAACATTCCCAAACCTTATTACTGCACTTAGAAACTCACTTTTAAAAATAGGAATGTTTACATCTGAAGATGTAGCTGAAGTACAAGTTGTAAGTGTAATAAACTTTGATATTCACTTAAAAAGAGGTACTGATGGTACAAGATATATTGAGAGAATAACAGAATGTATACCTCTTGAAAAGAAATTTAGATATAATAATAATTATAGAAAAACTCCAGAGCTTAATCAAAAAATGGATTATTTTATGGATAATACAGTAGAGTACTTTGAACATATGACTAAAACAAGTAACTATACATACAGAAATATTGTAGAATGGCATGATGGTAGATATGTATTTACTAATATGTTAACAGAAGATAGTATTAAAGCAATGAGAGAAAATATGTCACCTGAAGATGTAAGAAACTTTGATAACTTTATAGATACTGCATGGAGGTGATAAAAATATGAATGTTACTAAAATTGCAATAGGATTACTTATCTTTTCTGTTATTGGCGTTTTAGCTTTACTTATATATTTTAGTATATTAAAAAGGAAATATAAAAGAAATAGCGCTTTATTTGCTAAAGATGTATTAGCTATAAAAGAAAAAAGTAGTTTAAAAGATTTATTTGATAGAATATTTCAAATAGTTTATATGACTTATGTTAAAATACCTGTTATTAAATTTTATACTAAAAAAACAAGATTAAAATTAGAGATGACTAACGATTATACTGAATATGAAATTAGAAGAAGAGTAGGTAAGTACATGCTTATTGTAACTGTTTTCATATTTGTATCATTGTTTATATTCCTAAATTTAGTAAATGACTTATACTTATCTTTAATAGTAATAGTTGGTGTTTTAATTATAGCAGAAAAGATAATAGATTTAGGTATTACATCAGTATCTAGTAAAATTCTAAGACAAATGCCTGATGTATTTACAACAATAAGACATGCTTATCATGAGCATGGAATGATAGAGGAAGCCTATAATACAGCAATAGATGAATTTGGTGATAAAGAAATAGGTCCTCAATTAAAAAAGATAAAAGAAGCAATTATTTCTGAGAATCCTGAAGTTGAACTTGAAAAATATTATGATACTGCACCAAATAGATTTTTAAAATTATTTGCTGGTGTATCTTATCTTACTTATGATTTAGGTGATAAGAAAGTAGATGGAACATCTGTATTTCTAAAAAACTTAAATAATATTTTAAGTGAAATATATCTAGAAATATTAAAACAAGATAAAATAAATTATATGTTTAGAAGTCTTAATATTATAGCTGTTGTTCCACTTATTGCAATAAAACCAGTACAACATTGGGCAGAAACTAACTTTCCGCCACTATCTAATTTCTATAGTAGTAGTATAGGTTTTGTAATGCAAGCACTTATAATTATTTCTATTTTCGTATCATATTTACTTTTAAGAATTGTAAAAGAAGATTCTGAAGAAATAAAATTTGATAGAGTTACAAATATTAAATGGCAAGATAAACTTTATCAAGTATCATATATTAGAATGATAGTCGATTCTTTTAAGCCAAGAGAAAATACTAGAAAATATAAAAAAGAAAGCGATTTAATAAAAAATACTAATTCATATCTTACAATTGAATGGTTATATGTTAATAAATTAACTGCAGCTTTAATTACTTTTATACTTTCTGTTATATTAATGTTTAATTTGCAAAGAATAGATGTAAATGCAGTATATAATAATATAAGTGATCAATTTCTATCTTTTGGTAAACTTACAGAAGAACAAGAAGCAGCTGCTGCTTCACTTAACGAAAGTGATAGAAGATATGTAGAAAGGTTCAAAAATAAAAATGTAACAAAAGAACAGCTTGAGATGGAACTTACTGATCCAGCTACAGGTAAGCCAGATGAAGAAGCAGTAGAAAGAGTTTATAATAAAATTAATACTGTTAAAAATTCATATTTAAAATGGTGGCAACTTCTAATTTCTTTTGTAATTGCAGTTATAGCATATACTGTTCCAACTCTTATACTAGTTATAAAAAATAAAATTAGAGAAATGGAAAAAGAAAATGAAATAATGCAGTTCCAATCTATAATTCTTATGCTTATGTATATAGATAGAGTTGATGTACAGACTATACTTGAATGGTTATGTCGTTTCTCATATGCTTTTAAAGAACCAATTGCAACAGCTCTTAATAACTATGAAGCAGGTGCAGAAAAAGCTCTTGAAGATTTAAAAGAAGCTGTACCTTACAAAGATTTCCAAAGAATTGTTGAACAATTATTATCTGCTGTTGAAAGAATACCTATAAGGGAAGCATTTGATGAACTTGAAACAGAAAGAGCTTTCTTCCATGAAAGAAGAAAAGAAAGTAATCAAAGATTAATAGATAAAAAAGTTACAATAGGTAAAGTACTTGGTTTTGCACCAATGGTACTTTTGATAGGTGGATATCTAGTTGCACCATTACTACTTGTAAGTATAATGCAAATGATGTCATACTTCTCACAAATGTCATTTTAAATTGGTGTTTGCATCTAAAAGATGTTTAACATAAATATATTTTATATAAAGGAGGAAAAAAATATGGATAACGCTCAAAAAGCAATCGTAGTGGGAGTTGCACTATTTATAACAATAATAATAGTAGCAGCCGTAATGTTAATTACAGGAATAGGTACAAACCTACTTAACAAAGGAACAGATAAGGCAAGTAATGTTGCAGCACAACTTGACCAAACAGAATTAGAACAATATGATAATACAACAATGTCAGGAGCTTTAGTAGTATCTGCAATAAAAAAATACAATACTGATAGTAATATTGTTGTAGTAGTAAAAACAGGTACTAGTGGCACTAACTATAAGGTTACATCTAGTAGAAAATTTTCTGAGTCAACTGTAAATATAAATCACCAATCTGGCACGACATATTATAAGGCTGATAAAAATGGCACAGAGCCTATATCAAGTCCATCTATAAGTGATTTTACTAATATGACTGGTTCTAATTATATAAGTGCTTCTTCTCAGTGGCATGCTTATCTTTTAAAGAATGCCTCAGATAGTACAATAGGAATTGTATTTGAAAAACAGACTTAATAATTAGATATTAGATGTTATTTATTATTTATTATTTATACTTTTAGCTAATGCAAAATCTAATTTATTAAGCATTAAGTATAAATAATAAATATAAATCATTATAATAAAGGAGGAAAATATGGATAATGCACAAAAAGCAATTGTAGTAGGTGTAGCACTATTTATAACAATAATAATAGTAGCTGCCGTAATGTTAATTACAGGAATAGGTACAAACCTACTTAACAAAGGAACAGATAAAGCAAGTAATATTGCAGCTCAACTTGATCAAACAGAGTTAGAGCAATATGATAATACAGTAATGTCAGGAGCATTAGTAACATCTGCAATTAGAAAATATAATACTGATACAAATATTCTTGTATATGTTAAAGCTAATGGTAATTATTATAGAACAACACCTTCAGGTTATGTTTCTGGTAATGATATAAGAACTAGTATTACTTCTATTGTTAAATCTGATGATGGTAAAACTGAAAATACATCTGGTGATGGTAAATATCGTATACATCAGAATGGTAATGGAACTATAAATACTGGCTCTTCACCATCTATAAGTGATTTTATACAAATGGGCACATCTAGGTATATTTCTGCTAATTCTCAGTGGCATGCTTATCTTTTAAAGAGAGATGGAGATACAATAGGAGTTGTATTTGAGCCAGTTTAAAAATTATAGATTTACTTTATTAAATATTTAATTTAGATTAAAGGTATATATTTATAGTTATATATTTATATACCTTTAATTAAAATATATATTTTAAAAAATTTTATATATAACCTTTAAATTTATAATACTTTTTTAAAGTTTTTTAAAATGTATATTATATATTAATCAAGGGTGGTGACTTAAAATATGGATGAAAGTAATGCTATGCGTGCAATTACTGTAGGTGTTAGCGTGTTTATAGCTATAATTACTATAGGTGGTATTTTAACGTATTATTCTATTGCAAGAAACATGGCAGCAAAAATTGGTGGCGGAAATGATTTAGGTCAAAAATATTCTGAAGAAATTGAAGATATTTTGATTAGAGGATCATATAAAGGTTCAAATAGTGAATATTTAACAGGAACTGAGGTTCGTAATTTAATTAATTATTTTTATAAAAATGAGAATGTAAGATTAGACGTAAGTTTTGATACAGAAATTTATAATAGATCTGGTGGTGCTGGTGGTGCTGGTGGTGCTGGTGGTGCTAGTGGTTCAATGACTGTAAAGAAGATAAATAATACGGAAAGCTATTTTGGATATTGGCAATTTATAATGCCAAATCAGCATTACAAAATTGAAAAAAATTTAACTAATGAAGAAATTGATGGAGATAGATATTATAGATATTTAGAGATAAAATTAGTAGATTACTAAATAATTTAAAAAGAAGGAGAAAATAATGGAAGATATTTTACAAAGAGTTTTTGGTGTACTACTTACCGCTTTAGTTTTTTTTATACTTCCAATATATATTGCATATGAAAAAATAGATGATGTTTCATATGCGCTTGCGCTTAAAATTACTACAAATTTTGTAGAAGATGTTACAAATAAAGGTTATTTATCTAGAACTATGTATAATAAATTTATAAATGATCTTAATGTAACAAACAATGTGTATGATATACAACTAGAGCATGTAGCTAAAAAATATTATCCAGTACTTGCTGTATATGCAGATGATGCTTATCAAAATTTAATTGGAACTTATGATTATAATCAATATAAAGATAAATATGAAAATAAAACTATGAATGAAATAACTTTTCAAGATGTGGCTACACCTATACCTAGAAATAGAATTTTAGTAACGTATAAAGTTTCAGAGGAGAAAATATATACTAACCAAATACTTGATGTATTAGATAGAGATTTTGAAAATGCAGCTGATAATGATGCTGTTAATAGAATATATGGAAATTTAGATTTAAATACATATAAAAAATTTATTGGGGCTAAAGATCCGACTAGCATTCCTACTATTCCAGCTATTCCTACTATGTATCAATTAGATACTGTTGAGGGAAAAGATAGAAATATATATACTATGAATACTGGTGATGAGTTTAATGTAATTATAAAAAACAAAAATACAACTGTAGCTACTGTATTGTTTAATACATTTACTTTAGGTGGAGTAGGTGCAAATAATACAAGAGTTTTGGTAAATTATGGTGGAACTATTGAGAATATGGACTATGTAAATTTTGTAGAAGAAACAGTAACTGCTGATAATTATATAAATAGTTCTAATGGTGAACTTGTATTATTACTTGATGGTGAAAATAATACAGGAGGAGGGCACACTCAAAATTCAAATTATTCATGGCGTAATTTAGTATCAAGTAGCAATGGATTAACAAAAGCTGCAAGTAGAAATTTTAATTTGATTTTTATTGATAAAGCTTTAGACGCTGATAAGAAAGATATAGTAACTAATGTTGATAACTTATGGACTACGAATGATTTTACAATTGAAATGGTTTTTTCTTATGATACTAAAGACAGTAATCAAATAATATTTTCTAGAAACGGTGGAGGTACTGGAGATAATTTGACTATTTCGAATAAAAATGGTAAAAATACTTTTTCTTACGGTAATGGAACTTCAGATACAGATATTTGCTTTAGTAATAGTCAAGTTATAGAAAATAAAATTTATTCTTTATCGTTAACTTATAAAAATGGAAGTATTATTCTATACCAAAATGGTAATAAAATTTCCAAAACTGGAAATTTAAATATTATTGCTACTGGTAGAGAAACTTATATATGTAATAGTTCGTTTGATGGTAAAATTTATTCGGTTAGAATGTATAAAAGAGCACTAGATGATGCTGAAATAGAAAGTAATTATAATGTAGATAAATCTAGATTTGGTATTTAAATTATATTTATATAAAAATTAAGGTGGTGATGTATTGGATTTTATATCAAATAAAGCTATAACTATTGGTGTAGGATTATTAGTTACAATTGCTATAGTTAGTGGAGTTATATTTTCAATAACTCAAGTTATAAATATTTATAGCAAGGTATATAATACTGATACATCAATTAGAGGAAAATTTGATGAATTTGATAAATTTGATGGTGGGGAATTTACAAGTGTTGATGTATATAACACAATCAAAAAATATTATGATATCTCTAAACCTAAGGATAATTATTATGAACCTAAAACAAATATATTTGGTGAGCCTGGTTCTAATGGTAAAAGTAAAATAGTAATATATGAAAATGGACATCAACTTTCTTACCAAGAGTTTTATAATAATTTTAATGCTGCTGATCCTAATATAAAAGCAAGTTATCAAGCAAAAAAATGGCAATCAAGCCTTACAAGATACAATGATGGTACAGTAGAAATTACATTTACCACTACCACTATGTAAATTATCAATAATTATGTAAAAAGGAGGTAATATTAATGGGAGAATCAGCTACTGATGCTATATATATAGGTACCTATGTACTTATATTTATAATAGCAATTTCAATTACTATAATTTTGTTTACTGGAATAGTAGATTATGCAGATAAATCATATGAATATGGTCAAAATCAGACTGATTCTACTATTAGTACTAATGGAGCAACTACTTATCAAAAAACAAAAGAGGATGAGGACAAGGTATATTTAACTGCTGATGAAGTTGTATCATATTATTATAACTATATTGAAAAAGACTTGTATGATAGTGATCCATCTGAAAATGCTGATGTAAAATATAGGATTAAAATTTATTATGACAGCAATAATCCTAATAAGTACTACGATACCGGTGAAAGTGATTCTGATGCTCAAATACTGAGCGGAACGCATAAAGATCTATTGGATAATTTGAATCGTTATGGAGGTAAATACACTTTAGAATATGAAAATGAATATTTTGAAAATGGTACTAAATTTATATGTATAGATATAAAAGATATAGATGATATAGAAGAATAATAGAAATAGGCTAATATATTAATAAAAATATTATATGGGGGGTGAAATACAATTTATGAGAGATAATCTAAGTGTTATAATAACAGCATTGATATTAGTAATTTTAATTATTATATTTCCGTTATATAATGTTTTTGAAAGACAAGATGATATGTCATATAATATTGTATTAAAAGCAACCTCTGAATTTGCAGACGAAGTTTTGCAAAATGGATATTTAACTGAAGAAATGTACTCAAATTTTGTATCTGAGCTTGCAATGACTGGAAATCTTTATGATATACAGTTAGAAGCTCATAGAAAAGTAATAACTAAAGATCCAGATGGTAATAATGATGAATATATAGAGCAATCATTTATAGATTATAACGATGATATTTTTAAAGATGCAAATATAAATCCCTTAAATCCGCAAGAAAAAAAATCAATAATTGGTGGAATATATACTCTAAATGAAAAAGATGAATTTTATGTTAAAGTAAAAAATACCAATACAACTATGGCAGGAGCAATATTTGATGCAATAATTCCTACTGCTAAAAAGGAAAGAATAATAGCAGATTGTGGTGGAATTGTAAGAAATAATTCATGGGCAAAAGTTGATGCCGAATATGAAGCTGTATCTGAATTACCTATTGTATATGCATATTTTGGTGATGATGAAAGTAAAAAAGTTCAATTACCTACTAATAAAAGTGGTGGCTTAGGACAAAAAATTGATAATAACGGTGGAGATTTACATATAAAGATAGAAAATCTAGACAATGCTTGTTATTTTGTTATCTATAATACTATGCCTGATTCAGGCGATGTACCAGAAGTAGAGCTTAAATCTTCTGTTGGTTATAGTGCAACTTGTGAGGCATCTAAACTTAAACCAAATAAAACTTATAGAATAGTAGTATATCTTGATTCTGCTCATAGTCAAAAATTAAATGATTATTTTTTCTATTTTAATTAACACTAATATAACAATAAAAGAAATCGAGGTGAATAAATGAAAGTTACTGACTTTGCATTAATATTTATTGGAGTTGCTCTTCCAATAATAATAATAGTATATGTAAATGTGTCTTTTACAATAAAGGCAGAAGAACAAGAAATATATTATAAAAAAATAATAAATACAGCTCTAAGAGATGCTACAGAACAAATGAAAGAAGTAGAAAGTACAGATGCAGAAATTGACTATGGTTATTCTGGATCTGAAAATAATAAAGTAAGTGTTAATGCACAAATAGGTGTAGATACTTTCTTAAATTCACTATATAATAACTTTGGAATAAAAGGAAATGCTCAAGCAGAGCAATATTTACAATATTTTATTCCAGCAATTGCTGTAATTGATTATAATGGAGTGTATATATCTTCTGTACAAAAATATGATTTTATTAATGATGAAGGAGAAAAAGAAGAAATAATTAGTCATGTCCTAAATCCAAAAAGATATTATACTTATGAGTATAGTATATATAAAAAAGGAACTAATGATTATAAAATAGTAGAAGGTACAGATAGTAGTAGTAATAGTAGGAAACCAAGTGGATATACACTCGTCTCAACTCATACGATAGAATTTACTATGGATGATTATGTAACACATAGGGGCTCTTATAAAAATGGCAGTGCATTTAAAGATATTGGTGTTAAATCTTTCTATATCACAGACTCAAAAAACAATGGAGACTTGTATTATGGTATATATGATAATGATTTAAAAAATGAAATTGTAGAATTATTACAAAAAAGAAGAACAGAGGTTATTGCAGCTACAATAAGTAAAGAAATGGAGTATGCAACAAATAATAACAATTATTATGCAGCATCTGCAGGAATACAATATAGTTTTTCATTCCCAGGATTTACAGATGATGAAATGCAAAGTCAAATAAATAATGTTGGTATTGTAGCATTTGTACAAGGAATATCAGTTGGTAATAAATATTTAAATGCAAAAGCATTTAGTACTTCAAAGCTTACTAATGTTACAAGACTATATTTATCATTACCAATAAATGGTAGTTCTAAGTATAATATGAGATTATATCACAAAGATGTTACATGTCCAGAATATAGAGTATCTGACCATTATGACATTACACCATCATATGTATTTACAAAGCAACAAGCTGCATCTGTAAAAGCGATTAAGAAGATTAGTCCAACTGCTGATGCAGACTATGAAGGATTTTATCCTTGCCCAATATGTAATCCTTAAATTATTGTAATATTATGTAAAAAAATGTATTTCAAATTATATAAAGTTACAAAAGTATTACATATATATTTCATTAAAATAATATTTAAAAGTAAGTAAGTAAATATAAAATAAAAAATATTTACTTACTTATTTTTATATGATAAAATCATCTATAATAACATATATCAAGAAAATTAAGATATAGGGGGATAGTATGGAAAACGAAAGAAAAAATATAAAGAGTAAAGCAGAAAATTACGAAAAAATAATTCCTGCATATGAAAAAGAAATGAATTTTGATCATAAAAGCCATAAACAACATTTAAAGAAATTAAAGAAAGAAAGAGATAAGAAAAAAATAATACAATCAAAAATTACAATTATTCTAATTGCAGTAATTATTGTAGCAATCGTAGGAATATGTTTAGGAGTACACTTTGGAAAACTTGCTAAATACAAAAAGTTATATGGAAAATATGAAGAGCCAATGACTATATATGCATTTGATAAGGTATATGATAATGGTAGTGCAAAAACTACAGAATATGTTACAAAATCTGAATTAGTTAAAATGGTTATTGCAGCTACTCTTAATACTAGTGATATTGATAAATATGTATACGAACCATCAGATGATTATACAAATTGTTCTTGGATAGATTATGCTGTTGCAAATGAATTACTTCAAGATGGAAATATAAATAAAGAAAATGCTACAAATCCTGCCACTTTAGGTGATTTACTTAAATATTTTAGTGATGCAAAAACAAAACTTCTAAAGCTTGAATTAAATACAGATGAAGATCAAAAAACAAGTAAGATAAATTCTTTATCATCTGATTTAAAAATAGCATTAGTGGATATGGTAAATAATGGAATAATATCACTTGATGGAAAGAAATTTAATGAAAATTCTAAAATAATTAAAGGTCAAGTAAATGAGGTTATATCAAACTATGTTTTAAAATATAACACTATAACTGTAGGTGATGAAAAAGTAAATATAAATGAAGAAAAGATTCCAGCTAATAAAGATGAATATCCATATACTGTTGCAGGTGTTGATAAAAGTATATATGAAATAGGATTTAGTATTAACGATGAGAGGACAAAATCAAATCCTAAGGATATGTATAAAGATATAAAAGAATTATATTTACAAATTGGAACATATACTAAAAACTATTATGATACTATATTAAATATTGATTATAACACAATTAATAAAGAAGATTTAAAATATGCCCTTGAAGATTACTCGCTATATGGTGTTGAAGAAGACGAACTTGATAGATATATACAATATGTAAAAGATAATAAAATTGTAATAGAAGGAAAAGCTAGCGTACAATACCCAATAATATACTCTGATGGTATGAAAACAAGAGTTAGAACTAAACTTGAGTTTGAAATAAAAAGCACAAGTACAAGAGACAATTTGTTATATTTAGATTTAGCTAATAATTCTAAAATAACATACAGTAAAGATAAGTATGTGATATATATAGATAACGAAATGGGAACTAGACTTGGTGAAAATTCTACTGCACAATATAATTATGATACTTGCATATATGATATGATAATTGAAAATTATAAAGATGGAATTACAAGAGAGTAGGTGAAGTTATGTATAAAGTTAAAATAAAAAATATATTTAAACTATCATTCATATTTATATTTATGTTAGTAGTAGGTATGTTATCAAATAATGTAAAAGCATATCAGTTAGAATATCAAGCTATACCACACACATTAAACTTAGAAAATGGACAAAAAAAAGAAGGCGTAATTGTTGTTACTATGGGAAATGCTTGGAATGGTATACCAGATGGATATGAGTATAATAAGTGGTATGATTCTGATAATTCCGGTGCAAATAAAAGTGGACGGAAATTACTCTACCTACGAATTAATATTTCACAATAAAGAAAGAGTAAGTTATACTTCTATAAGCGAATTAGGTGAGTATAGTGGAACAAAAAAAGTAGGATATGATAAAACTAAAAAAGCATTTGATGCTAAAGATTTTAATAACTTTAGTACTTACTTTGAGTCACCATTTTATGCTATAGTTGGAGATAAAGTAAATGGGGTTATTGAAAAAAATACAGGTCTAAATATAAATGGAGATTTTTTTGAGTATCAAGAAATGTATACAAATTCAGGAGCTCAAGATATTGTATGGACAAAATGGTTTATTTCTTCTAATTTTATAAAAGAGGCAAAAAAAGAAGATGGATTAATGATTAAAAAAAATGGAAGATGGCAAGTCTTTTTCTCACTTCCTGCTGAAACATATACTTCGTATAATGAAAATCCTACTTCTAATGTTCAAAAATTAGAAACACCTATTGAAGTACTTTCAACTATAGGAAATAATCATCAAAACTATTTTAATTGGAGCTCTTTTCATCTTGGGGTAGGTGAATATAAAATTGGTCAATCTATGATTAATCTATATGACAACACCCTTATATTACCACAAGAAGAAAAGGCGCAAGCTTATGTAGAACATGTAGATACAGATGGAAATCAAATTTCAGGTTTTCAAAATTCTAGTGTAAGAGATACTGAAGGAAATACTATAAATAATACTGCAAATGGAAATAATAACAAAATTAATAATTATTCATACCAAGAATATTATGAGTATGACGCAGATAAAAATATAAAATTAAGAAGATCAGATAACTTGTATAAAGATGGTGAAGAGTATAAATTAGTAGAAACTTGGATAGGCCAGGGAGCAGATAAGATAAGTGCTAAAAATAATTTAACTAAGCAAACAAGTGTTTTAAGTATTGTAACGACTAAGAATAAATATAAAGCAACAGTAGTAAAATTTGTATATAAAAAAGAAGAACCAAATGAACCAAAAGGTGGAATTAATACAATAAAAGCAAGCGGTAATGCAGATAATTGTGATATATCATATACTCCAACAGGTGAGGAAATAACACCATATTTAGTTGCAAATAAATTTAGGATTAAAAATTTAAAATATGATGTTGATACTATGAAATTTATATCAGCAGATGTTGAAGTTTTAAATTATGGTCTTATACAGGATAATGATCCAAGTGTTGCAGGATACAAAATATTTGGTGACGATAATGATTATCATACGCTATTAAATGGTAGCGGAATTTCCGCTAGATTTGAAATAAATGATACAACAAACTTAGTTGAAGAACTTAAAAATTCATTAAATACAATTACAAATATAAATAATAGTGATATATCAAGATATATAGTCAATTTAGAAAACTTTGTTGCTCAAACAACAAGTAAATCAGATTTTACAACAACTAAATTTAAAGTTCCTGATAATAGATATAATGGTCTTAGACAACCAAAGCTTAGAGCAGATTATGTTACATATCATATAGATTCTTCAAATTCAGAACCTAGTAGAACAAATATACAAGCTACTAATGATTGTAATAATAAATCTAGAGTAATTGTATATAATGAAATTGTATTAAAGGATATTTCAGTTACATCAGAGGGAGTAATAGATCATACTACATCTTCAAGTAGCAGTAGTAATGTAATGCAAAAAAATGCTGACTTTAATCTATCATTTGGAGCAGATAACAGTATTTTCTATGGTGGTGATAGAAATACAGGTGCATATGTTGATCATTATTATATTGTATTTGACTTAGATGTAATATTAAATCAAGATGTACTTGCAGTGTATGATTCAACAAAAAATCATGATTTAAATGATTCATTAAAAAAATCAGGTAGCAAAATTCCTGCTGGATCTTGGATAAAAGTAGAAGGTAATTCTACAGAATTTAAAGCTAAAGCTAGTAGTAATGAAGCTAATAGTGATATAGTAGAACAAGTACAAAATAAAGTAATGATTATTGCAGTAGCAGGAAATATACCTAAAAATTCTGACTTTACTAAGACATTAGAACAATTTGTACTTTCAAATGAAACAGCTATATCTATTACTAATACATTAAAAGATACTGAAACAAAATATATTAATAAAGATACAAAAAATAATAAAGTAACATTTAATGACAATTGTGACGAAGAATATACTGAAGATAAAAGTAATAATAAAGATTATTACGATACAACTAAAATGTATGAAGATGCATACTATATGGTAAAAGTAACTGCTACAACTCAAAATATTGGAAGAATATATGACTTTAAAGTTACAGATTGTTCAGATATTGATTTTAAATCTGTATTTAGAAAATCATCTACTCTTACATCTGTAAATGATTTAACAGGTATTCAATATTTTTCAGGAATAAAAGAGTTAAACATATATAGCAATGAAGTAAATACACTTGTAGATAGGAAAGGAATAAATATTGGTAATTCACAATCTATGTTAATATTACCACTTGGTCCATATAAAAATACAAATACATCATATGTTAGTGCACCAAAACTTGGATATAGAATAAGTTTTGATCTTAAAACTAGTGGATTATTTGATCCAGAATCAAGTAGTAAAAATACTAGAGTTATTGAGATAACTCCAACATATTATTATC
Organism: uncultured Clostridia bacterium; assembly: GCA_947626975.1. Lineage (GTDB taxonomy): Bacteria > Bacillota > Clostridia > TANB77 > CAG-465 > CAG-465. Next base: position 1,051 of record CANQUF010000019.1, on the reverse strand, counting down.
TTCCTAAAACTGGCGGTAATATAATTGAAAATATACAATTATATTATAAAAATTCATCTGGAAAATATGTAAATTTAAGTAGTAATCCTTATACTATATCATTTAAGCCTAATGATGGATATAGATTTAATAAAAATTTGACATATACAAATGAAACTAAATATATGTCAGATAAATTACAAAATATAAGTATAGGTGACAACCAAAAATTTGAATTAAATAGTTCTATGATGACAATTAATTCAACTAATAACTTTATACAAGCTTGGTATGGTGAGTTTAAATTACCAAACTCAACACTTGTAGTTCAAAATAATAATATATCTAATCCACTAAATAACGGATATATAGGTGTAAAATTTGATATAAAATGTGTAGATAAAAATTCAAGTGGCAATGTTATTAGAACTGTAAGTTATAATCAAAATAATAAAAATGCTACAAGTAAAGAAAATACTACTCAATGGGATTATGAAGGATATTTAGGATTTAATGATCCTGGTAGTGAGTTGAAAAATACTATAACAATGCAACTTGAAAATGGAACATTAAATATTAATAATAATGAGTTATATAACAAAATAAAAGGAACAGTAGTATTATTTGATATTGATAATAGAGCTGCAAATGACTTTGAATAAAATAATATAATTTAACATGTTATCTGTTTATAATGTTTATAAGTTATAGCAAAAAATAACTAAAAGTTAATAAATTATATAACTAGTTATATAAAAATTTAATAAATAGAAAATACTCTAGTATAAATAATAAATGCTAGAGTATTTTCTTTATTGATTATACAAAATAATAGTCAATTTAAAAATTATATTAATTTTGTCATAAAATAACAAGTTTTGTAAAATAAATAGAAAATGTAAAAAAAATATTTACAAATAGAAAGAAAAATGTTTAAATATGTATAATTTAATTTAATAATTCTCATATATTTTCATCAAATTTGAATTTTTCTATATTTTTTTCTCTTATGTTTTGTTACTACTCAGGGTTAAAAAAAATATAAAATTTTAGTGACAATATTATGTTTTTG
>CANQUF010000018.1 GCA_947626975.1 uncultured Clostridia bacterium | reverse complement strand
GACAACATTTAAAAAACGAGCAAAGCTTTATGGGAGTAGCTTTTGCTCGTTTTAACTGTCAAAGTCAAGATATAAAAAAAATACTTAAAAATCAATATTTTTAGATATATATTTTATTAATTAAATAATCGTATTCATAAAAATTAGTATAAATAATATAAATATAATAAGTAAATTATGAAAGAAGGTTTTTATGGAAAAAATTAAAAGGTATAGTATAAGTTTATTAATATCATTTATAGTATCAATTGTACTTTTAATTATAACATCAGTCATTTTTGCGTATACTAATATAAATGATAAACATCTCCAGACTTTTGTTTTAGGTGTTGTAATGTTATCTGTACTTATTGGATCTACATTATTATTGAAAAAAATTAAGGAAAAAGGTTTATTATATGGAGCTATATACGGATTAATATTTTGTCTTATTATATATATTATAAATGTAGTTGCTTTTTCAGGATTTTTTGTATCAAATACTTTAGGCATATATTTTGCAATATGTATTTTATCTGGAATAATTGGTGGAGTGATTGGTGTAAATATATAATAATAAGGTGAGAGAACATGTTAAGAAAAATTATATATGTACTAAAAAATAATTTTAATAATAAAAGAGTAATATTATCTATATTTACAATTATATGTCTAATATTTTCATATTGTATTTTAAATTATACAAAATTAGTATCAGTATATAATACTCAAAAGAATGTTGAAATGAAACTAGAAGATATGGAATTAGTTATAGGTGGAGAAGCTGTTGGAATAAAATTACTTGCAACAGGAGTATTAATTATGGGAATTGACAGGACTGATACTAATTTACAAGTAGGTGATGTAATACTAAGTGTAAATGGAAATAAAATTGAATCTAATGTTGAACTAATTAATTATGCAAATGAATCAGAAGGTAAAGATTTAACTTTAAAGTTAGACAGACAAGGTAAAGAAATAATTACTTCAATAAAGCCAAAATATGATGAGCAAACAAAAAGTTATAAATTAGAACTATGGGTAAAAGATAGTAGTGCAGGAGTTGGAACAATAACATTTTATGATAAAAAAACAGGAAAATTTGGAGCCTTAGGACATGGAGTAACAGAAACTAAAGATAATTATATACTTCCTATTATTACTGGAGGTATAACTACTACTAATATTTATAGCATAAAAAAAGGTGAAAGTAAAAATCCAGGTGAACTAAAAGGTACTCTTTCAAATGATACAATTGGTAATATATTAGGTAATACAGATAAAGGAATATATGGAGTTTTATTGGATAAAAATATATTAAATCAAAAAGAAAAGGTTGAGATATTATCAAAATCAAAAATTAAAGAAGGCAGTGCTAGCATAATATGTACACTAGATGATAATGAACCAAAAAGCTATAATGTTGAGATTGAAAAAGTATTACTTACTTCAACAGGTAATAAAAATATGATTATTAAAGTTACAGATGAAGAATTAATAAATAAAACTGGCGGAATAATACAAGGAATGTCAGGCTCTCCTATTATTCAAGATGGAAAATTGATCGGAGCAGTAACTCATGTATTTTTAAATGATTCTACAAAGGGGTATGGGGTATTTATAGAAAATATGATTGAGGATATGTGTGATGTAGAAAAATAATTTTAATATCATAGTTTTTTTTCTTTTCTATCATATTATTATCACATATGAAATGTATAATATGTGTGTACTAAAAAGTAATACATAATATGGCAATTTCTACGGGGGTGATAATGTAATATAAATTTTTTTAAAATATAAAGACGATTCCTATACAAATATAAATAGAATGAAAAAATAGGTTAGTAATACTAGCCTATTTTTCTTTGTATCAAAAATTTAAATTTTGCATAATATATATTAGCGTATAAAAAAAACGCTAATAAAGGGGTGAAATTTAAGTATGTCAGGATGTTGTAATTGCTGTTCTTGTAATTATTCAAATCAATGCTATGAAAAAAAATCATGTTGTTGTCAAAAGGAAGAAAAAAGACCTTGCTGTGAATGTAAATGCTTTTGTGAAATGAAAAAAGAAGAACCAAAATGTGGATGTTGTGGATATAATAATTATTAAAAAATAAGAAAAGCTAAAAGCTTTTCTTATACATAAATTTTAAATTCCCAAAATTCTTTCTATTTGTATAAAAATAGCTTGTAATTTTGGAGCAGTATATCTAAATTTTACTCTAGTATCTTCAACAGAATTAATATATTGTTTAATTATTGAATTAAAAGATTTCTTTTCCAAGAAATTCCACTTTTTTATTTCATTCTGACGTATTTCATCTAATTTATATTTAAAATATGATTTATTTTTCATCCAATCATATTTTTTATCATTATTTTCTTTATTAAAACCAGTAGCATATGCTCCTGGTTCAATTATTGCTATATCAATGTTTATCCCATCTAATTGTTTCATTTCCTTTTTTAAAGAATATGCAAGTGCTTCTAAAGAAAATTTTGAGGCACAATATGGAGCTAAAAAAGGCATAGAGACTCTTCCAACAAGTGATGAAACAAAAATTACTCTTCCTTTTTTATTTTTAATAAAATTCTTAATTGCAAGTTGCGTTATCTTTATATTTGAGAATACATTAGTTTCAAATACATTTTCAATTCTATCTACTTGTATTTCTGATACTGAACCTGAATCACCAATAGCAGCATTAGATATAAATACGTCAAAATTATAATACTCTATTTTTTTTCTATCTTCTTCTAAACGTATATCTAATTTAAATGATTCTAAATTTAAATTTTGTTCTTTTGATATATTATTTAAATTATCAGCTTGATTTTCATATTGCACAGTAGCATATACTTTATGTCCTCTTTTAGCTAAAGCAAGTGCAGCATCCATACCAAGTCCAGAACCAGCACCTGTAATAAAAATTGTTTTCTTTTTCAAATAAATCACCTATTCTATAAATATTATTATACGGTATAATGATATTTATACTGTATTATTTATAAAATATTAAAAATTATATATAGAATAAATTTAATATAGTATTATTTTTATATTATTAAATTTTTAATCTTTTTATTTTAAATAAAAACATAAGTTATTTATTTGAACTTAAATAAGCGGATATATTGACTTTAATATAATAGTGGTATAAACTAATAATATAGCAATCTATTAAATTTTAGATTAAATGTAAAGTATGCAGATGTAATAAAATATTAATTATCATAAAATGGAGTGATTGATTTGAAAAAGTTTATTAAAGTAACATATATTATAATATTTATATTCTTACTCATAGGTTTTAGCAACATTACCTATGCAGATATGGGACCAAAACCGTCTATTACAATAAAAATTAAAAATTTAAAAACAACTAATTACATAATAGATTTATTCACATATACAGAAGGTGATGATTTTAGTACTTCAGAAATTGAATACTTTAATTCTATTGAAGAACACATGCGGAATAACAACTAAACAAGCTAGGGATTTATATAATATGAATTTTAACAATTGGAAATCTGCTTCTACACGAGATAGTTTATTATGGGGAAACGTTAAAGGAAATGCTGAACATGAACATTTTTTTAACTATTTGGGAACACCAGATAAATACAAATTGGTAATTATAAACAATGATACAGGTGAGACAAAAGTAAGTAATGTTATTAATAGAAAAGATTTTACAAGCTATGTTACTATAGATTATAATACAATGGAAGTAAGTCAACATGGTTCTATTATAAATATTTTGATGGATCTATTCACAACAATTTTAGTAGAAATTATTGTTGCTTTCATTATGAAAATGAAAAATACAAAAATTATACTTGCGACAAATTTGGTTTCTAATATAATTTTACAATTAATTTTAATATTAGTACTAGTAGTCCCTTATTTGTTAAAATTTATTTTTATGGAAATATTGGTTGTTTTATTTGAGCTTTTAATTTACAAAAAATATATGAAGAATCAACCACATAATAAAATATTACTATATACATTAATTGCAAATATATTAACTGCTTTGTTAACTTTTATATTTTGACCATTTTTTAGAATTGTACTAGCATTTTTTATTCATTTATTTTAAAAATTTTATTAAAACTTAAATAAGCAGATATATTGACTTTAATATAATAGTGGTATAAAATAATAATATAGCAATCTATTAAATTTTAGATTAAATGTAAAGTATAAGGAGGAAATATAATGGAATTAAAAGGATCAAAAACAGAGGCTAATTTAATGGCTGCTTTTGCAGGTGAATCACAAGCAAGAAATAAATACACATATTATGCAGCTAAAGCTAAAAAAGAAGGATATGAGCAAATAGCAGCTATTTTTCAAGAAACAGCTGATAATGAAAAAGAACATGCTAAAATGTGGTTTAAAGAATTGCATGGTGGTGAAGTACCAACAACAGAAGAAAATTTAAAAGATGCTGCAAGTGGTGAAAATTTTGAATGGACAGATATGTATGAAAATTTTGCAAAAATTGCTAAAGAAGAAGGATTTGATAGAATAGCTTTCCTTTTTGAAGCAGTTGGTAAAATAGAAAAAGAACATGAAGAAAGATATAATAAATTATTAAAAAATATACAAGATGGTGAAGTATTCCAAAAAGGAGAAATAAAAATATGGAAATGTAGAAATTGTGGACATATACATATAGCTGTAAGTGCTCCTGCAGTATGTCCTGTATGTTCTCACCCAAAAGCTTACTTTGAAATAAAAGCTGATAATTATTAATAATATAATGCTAGATGGTATCAACATCTAGCTATTTTTAAGGAGATGAAGATATGATTAGTTTTTACTTATGTGAAAATTCAGGAACTTTAGTAGAAGTATTAAAAGATAAAAATGAACTTAAGGTAATAGGTTGTAATAATAATGAATTAAAAAAATTAGAGCCTAATACAGGAGATGCAGACAGAAAAAAGCATATGCCATATGTAAGTATAAAAGATACCACTATGTTTATACAAGTAGGAGAAATTTCTCATCCTATGACAGAGGAACATTATATTAAAGCAATATATGTCGTAGATGATTTAGAAAATGTTCAAAAGTTTTCATTAAAACCTGGTGATAAACCAGAAATTACAACTAATTTTAATAAAAATGCAAAAAAAATTGATGTATATGCATATTGTAATTTACATGGACTTTGGAAAACAGAAGTTAATTTATAAAAATTAAAAAAATTTGAAAAAATAACCAATTATATATTGTAAAATAAAACAAATAATATAATTGGGTGATAAAAATGAAAGAAACTCAAAAAACAAAAAATTACAGTAATCAAAAGATTAAATGCGATGTTAAAGATTGTGCTCATAATTGTAATCCAGAATGTATATGTGAACTTGAAACAATTAAGATATGTACTTGTGTTGATGGCAATGAGGCTAAATCAGTAGATGGAACAGCATGTAAATCTTATGATTGTAAATGCTAAAAATTAACTTAAAATATCAAATGTTATATAATAGCATTTGATATTTTTGTTTGTGCTATGTGCATGTCATTTAAGTAATAGATTAAAGTCTGTGGTTAAGGTAGATATTTTTAGCATTTGAATTTAAAAAAACTTTGAAAGGTTAGTAAATGTAACAGATAAATATGGAATGACACAAAATGTAGACATAAATATAGATAATATAGACAAAAATTCACCAGAAGTAGAATATACTACAAAAGAAAACGGAAGTATAGGAGTAACGTCAAAGACAAATGGAAAAGTAAAAGAAGTAGAAAGTATATATGATATGGTAGAAAACGAAACTAAAAAAATTTAAAGATAAAGTTAAGAAAGAATGAACTCTAGTAGATGTAGAGCAACAAGATGATAACCCATTTACAAGAGATATATTAATGTATGTAGGAATATCATTATTTATTTTAATAACTTTTGTAGTATCTAGTAAATATAGTATAAGAAAAAATAATAATTAATTATATAAAATAACACATGTACTAATATTAGTATTGTGTTATTTTTTTAAATAAATATAATATTTAAAAAGGTTCAAATATTAGGAGAAGGAGAAGATATATTTGTAAATAAATATCTAAAAATTAAAAAATATATAACAATATATAATGATTATGTATAATTGAAATTTAATTTTATCCTGTTTTTAGTGCACGATTTCTTGCATATAGCATGTACATGTGGTATAATCTGAAATATAATCTTAAGGAGTGATTTCTATGAATATTGTAAGACAAAAAGGCTGTAGAGATATATTACCAGAAGATACTAAAATTTGGCAATATATAGAAGAACAAATAAGAGATATTTGTAAAGAATATAATATAAAAGAAATACGTACACCAGTATTCGAAGCAACTGAGCTTTATTCTCGTGGTGTTGGAGATGAAACAGATATTGTAAATAAAGAGATGTATACTTTTTTAGATAAAGGAAATAGGAGTATAACTTTAAGACCAGAACTTACAGCAGGTGTTGTTAGAGCATATATTGAAAATGGTTTATCTTCTAAAATTCCAAGTCCAATAAAACTTTGGTATACAGGTAATATGTATAGATACGAAAAAATGCAAAAAGGAAGATATAGAGAATTTAGTCAATTTGGAGTTGAGTTTTTTGGAAGTAGTTCATATCTTGCAGATATTGAAACAATATGTGCATCATATGAATTATTAAAAAGATTAAATATTGCAGATAAAGTAGAGCTAGCTATTAATTCTATAGGGTGCGATAAATGTAGGAAAGAATATATAGATAAATTAAAGAATTATCTTAGCCCATATTTAAATGATATGTGTGATACTTGCAAAATTAGATTTGAAAAAAATCCATTAAGAATACTTGATTGCAAAGAAGAAAAATGTAAAAAAATTTTAAATAGTGCCCCAGTTATAACAGATTCTTTGTGTGATGAGTGTAGTAATGATTTTAATAATATAAAAAATACTTTGGAAAAACTTAATATTAATTATATAGTGGATACAAGAATTGTCAGGGGACTTGATTATTACAATAAAACAGTATATGAATATGTATCTAAAGATTTAGAACTTGCTGTAGGTGGTGGAGGAAGATATGATAAATTAGTATCGGTACTTGGAGGAGTAAATACACCAGCAGTAGGATTTGGAATAGGGATTGATAGAGTAGTTATTCTTTTAAAAGAATATGGTCTTTTAGATAATATAAAAAATAATAAGATTATATATTTTTTAACGGATGATAGTACATATATTAAGTCATTAGAATACGTAAATAGCTTAAGAAATTTAAACTATACTGTGGAAACTAATATACAAGAAAGAAGTTTTAATGCACAACTTAAATATGCAAATAAGCTAAATGCTGATTTTGTTATAATAATTGGTGAAGATGAAATAAAAAATAATGAATGCAGTATAAAAAATATGAGAACTGGAGAGCAGTCAAAAATTAAATTAGATATAAATAGTATAAAGGAGAAGATAGGTAATGCATGAATATAGAACACATAAGTGTAATGAATTAAATTTAGAAGATGTAGGAAAAAAAGTAAAACTTTCAGGATTTGTTAAAACTATAAGAGATTTAGGAGCAATGGTATTTGTAGACTTAAGAGATCATTATGGTGTTACTCAACTTTTAATAAATACACCAGATATGATAGAAAAATTTTCAAAGGTAACAATTGAATCTACTATATGTATAGAAGGTAAAGTCTTAAAAAGAGATGAAGAAAATGTAAATCCTTTAATAAAAACAGGTGATATAGAAGTATTAGTTGAAAGTTTGAAAGTACTTGGAAAATCAAAAAATATTCTTCCATTTAAAGTTGAGGAAAGTGAAAATGTAAGAGAAGATTTAAGACTTGAATATAGATTTTTAGACTTAAGAAATGAGGAAATACATAAAAAAATTGTATTTAGATCAAAGGTACTTAAATTTTTAAGAGATAAAATGGATAGTATGAATTTTACAGAAATTCAAACTCCAATACTTGCAAATTCATCACCAGAGGGAGCAAGAGATTTTCTAGTACCAAGTAGACTTCATCCAGGCGAATTTTATGCACTTCCTCAAGCACCTCAACAATTTAAGCAACTTTTAATGATATCAGGTTTTGATAAATATTATCAAATTGCACCATGCTTTAGAGATGAAGATCCAAGAGCAGATAGATCTCCAGGAGAATTTTATCAATTAGATTTTGAAATGGAATTTGCAACACAAGAAGATGTACTAAATGTATTAGAAGAAGTAGTTACTTCAACATTTAACGAATTTACTAAAAATAAAAAAATATCAAGTACTCCTTTTGAAAGAATTCCTTTTAAAGTTGCAATGGATAAATATGGTACAGATAAACCAGATCTAAGGAATCCATTAGTTATTGATGATGTAACAGTTGCATTTGAAAATTCTGATTTTAAAGTATTTAAGGGTAAAACTGTAAAAGCTATAAAAATAGATGCAAAAGATCTTCCAAGAAAATTTTTTGATTCTATTGGTGATTTTGCAATTAAAGAGCTTGGACTTAAGGGACTTGCTTGGATTAAGTTAAATGAAGATTTACAAGTAAGTGGGTCTATTGCAAGATTTGTAACAGGAGAAGTACTTGAAAAATTAAAAGATATTTGTTCATTAAAAGAAAATGAAGCACTTTTCTTTGTAGCAGATGAATATAAAAAAGCATGTACTGATGCTGGAAATATACGTATAGAACTTGGAAAAAGACTTGAATTAATAGAGAAAGATTCATATAGATTTTGCTTTATTGTAGATTTTCCAATGTATGAATTAGATGATGATGGAAAAATTCAATTTTCACATAATCCATTTTCAATGCCTGTAGGTGGAATAGAGAGTTTAAATACTAAAGATCCATTAGATATTCTTGCATATCAATTTGATTTGGTTGGTAATGGATATGAACTTGCTTCAGGTGCAGTTAGAAATCATGATACTGATATAATGATTAAGGCTTTTGAAATAGCTGGATATACAGAAGATGATGTTAAAAAGAGATTTGGATCATTATTTAATGCATTCTCATATGGTGCACCACCACATGCAGGAGCAGCACCAGGAATTGATAGAATGATAATGTTACTTTTAGAAGAGACAAATATACGTGAAGTAATTGCATTTCCTAAAAACTCTAAAGCAAGAGATTTACTTATGAATGCACCTAGTGTAGTTACTAAAGAACAACTTGATGATGTACATATAAAAATAAAAGAAGAAATAAAAAAATAATATATAAAAAATGAGGGAATCTAATGAAAATTTCAATAATAGGCTGTGGAGCTTTTGCTATAGCGATTTCTACTGCTATAGTAAAAGCAAATTCTAATATTAAGATATCTATGTGGACAAAGTTTAATAGTGAGAAAGAAGAACTTTTAAAATTTAGAGAAAATAAAAGAGTTTTACCAGGTGTAAAAGTTTCTGAAGATATAAATATAACAACAGATTTGCAAGAATGTATAAAAAATTCTCAAATAATATTTTTAGCAATACCAACTATAGCGGTGCGCGAAGTTTCAAAAGAAATAGCTAATTATATAACTAAAGAGCAGATTATTTGCATAGCTACAAAAGGTATTGAAAACATAACTAATAAATATATGTCACAAATCGTTGAAGAAGAGATAAAATCAGATAAAATATGTATATTATCAGGACCTTCTTTTGCAATTGAAGTAGCAATAGGAACAGAAATTGGATTTGTACTTGCAAGTAAATGTGATAATGATGTTATAAATACAGTAAAATCTTCTATAGAAAGTGATACATTACTAGTAACTGTTAGTAATGATATAATAGGTGTACAATTAGGTGCAGCTATAAAAAATGTATTTGCAATATTTTCTGGAATGCTTGATGGAATGAATAAAAGTGATTCAACAAAAGCTGCAATGCTATCTGATTTAATTAAGGATTACAAAAAAATAATATTATCTTTGGGAGGAAATATAGAAACTATTTTTTCATATGCTGGAATTGGTGATATGCTTCTTACTTGTATGAGTGATAAAAGTAGAAATTATACTTTTGGAAGGTATATTGGTGAAGGTTTAAATGTAGATGAGGCACTTAATTCAATGAATACAAAAACAGTAGAAGGTTTGTACACTATAACTTCAATATATGAGTTATTAAAAATAAAAAATATAAAAGTAAATTCTATATTTTTATTATATGATATGCTGTATAATAATAAAAAAGTAGATAATATATTACTTGAAATTAATAAAGGAGAAATTTAAATATGACTAAGCAAGAAATTTTAAGCAATATAAAAGATGAGGCACTTAATAATAAAATACCTATATTACAGGACGATTCATTAGAAGCAATAAAAATGATATTAAGGATTTCTAAACCTAAAAAGATACTAGAAATTGGAACTGCAGTAGGATATTCTGCAATACATTTTATAAAATGTTTAGAAGAAATTAATGTGCAGTGTAAATTAAAAACTATAGAAATAAATGAGGTAAATTATAATAAAGCATTAAAAAATATACAAGATATGGAGTTAAATTCTAGTATAGAAGTAATAAAAGCAGATGCTAGAGAATATTTAATTAATATAGACGAAAAAAAAGAGCAATATGACATTATTTTTATAGATGCAGCAAAAGGTCAATATTTAATTTTTCTTGAAAATGCAATACGATTAGTAAAAAATGGTGGAATAATTATAGCAGACAATGTATTATTTAAAGGAATGGTTTTATCTGATTATAATGAGCATAAAAATAGAACTGCTGTAAACAGATTAAGAAAATATTTAAGTATAATAAATGATGATAAAAGATTAAAATCTACTTTACTTAATATTGGAGATGGTTTAGCAATAAGTATAGTAAATAAAAATGATATATAATTAAAAATATAATATATATAATGTTTTACATAAATTTAATAAAAATTATATATTTATGTAAAAAAATGTTGTAAAATAAAAAAAATTATGTTATAATTATTTTATAAGTTATGTTTAGGAGGAGTAATTATGTTTTGTAAAAATTGTGGAAAAGAAACTGAAAATGAAAAAGAATTATGCGCAGAATGCGAGGCAAAGCTAAATACTGAAGTAAAGGAAAATACTGAAAATGTTAATGAACCAGTAAAAGAAGTTGTAGCTGAAGTTAAATCTTCAAATGAAACACACCAAGCTGGAGAGCCAAAATCAAAAATGGCTGCAGGTTTACTTGGAATTTTCTTAGGTCAATTTGGTGTTCATAACTTCTATTTAGGTTATACTACAAAAGCTATAATACAAGTATCAGTTTCAGGTGCTGGTTGGTTACTATCTGTATGTACTTTGGGAATATCTACTCTTTTACCTGCAGGTATGGGAATTTGGGGCTTAATTGAAGGTATAATGATTCTAGCTGGAAGTATTAAAGTTGATGGAAAAGGAAATCCTTTAAAAGAATAATAAAAAAGGAAAAGTAGAGTATAGTATTTTGAAGTTAAAAGAAGAAAAAATATTATATATTATAGGAATTATTATAATAATATTTTTTAGTTTATTTTTTATAATAATAGGTGGATTACACATTAAGATTTATGAAGTGTTTCCACCTTGTCCTTTATATACTAATACTGGATTTTATTGTCCTGGTTGTGGCCGGAACACGAGCAATGTTAGCATTATTTAAAGGTAATATATTATTAAGTATACATTATAATTCTTTTTATGTATATGTTGTATTATTTGGTAGTATATTTATGATATCTCAAACTATAGAGATATTAACTAAAGGTAAAATCAAAGGATTAAAATACAGAAATATATATTTAATAATACCTATTATTTTATTAATATTGCAGTGTATTATACGAAATATAATAGTATTAATATGGGGTATTCATATAATATAAAATAAGTTAAAGAATTCTTTACAAAGGATTCTTTTTTTTCTTGAAAAATAATATATATAATGTTATAATATATACTATAAATACGGAGGAAGAATATATGAATAATAATCTTGATGAAAATGAAGATATTAATAATATAGATATAAAATATAAATCAAAAAATATAGCAGGAGTACTTGCAATAATTTTAGGTGCTTTTGGAGCACATAATTTTTATTTAGGATATATTGGAAAAGGTATAACACAACTTTTAATTAGTATGCTTAGTTGTTTCACATTATCACCAATATCTATAATATGGGGAATTGTAGAAGGGATATGTATATTTACTGGAAATATAGATAAAGATGCTGAAAATATTTTATTAAAATAAATGTTCCACAGTTAAAATACTGTGGAACATTTTATATCATATTAAAAAACAAAGCTAGTACTTTTTTTAAAGGATTATTATTCTTATCATATACTGCTGGTAGATTATTATCTTTAACATTAAATACATAATATTCATCTGATAATTTAATTTTTTTAATAATTATTTTATCTTCTTCGTAAGTAATTTTTAATATATCAAATCTATCATTTAACTTTAATACTACCATTATATATTCGTTATATTCGCATATAAAAATATTATTTATAGATATATTTTTATATTCATCTGAAAAGTCTTTTATATGTGTAAATAAATTTTCTATATCATATACACAAGATCGAGCAGACGGATTATTTAATAAATATCCTAAATTATCAAAAACTAGATTGTTAACATTATTATCTAATTTTCTAGTAGTTAAGTTTAAATTATTTATTTCTACTAATTTAAAAAATTCATTATCAATCTTTAGTGCAACTAAGTATGTGCCATTTTTTAATTTCATAGATTCTAATTTATTAAATGTCATATTATTATATATTTTTATATAATTTTCACTTGTTATTATATAGTTAACAAGACTATATCTTATTTTTTCTATTAAATTAGAAGAATTATTTTCTACTTTATTTAATAATCTAAAAGTAATAGTTTCGAAAATTTTATTTTTTAATTTTTTACTATCTAAAATAAGTATAGAATTTAATTTTTTTAATTTAATAGTATATACTATAGGTGAATAGTCCTTTTCTTTATTTATAATTTCATCAATTAATAAATCCTGAAATTCTGAAATTAGTTTTAAAACTTTTTCACTAAATTCATTAATTTTCTCAGATAAGCTATTTTCAATATTAAACTCATCATCATTATCATCAACATTAGTATTTAATCTAGATATTGCATTTGAAATAGCATTCTTTATTTTCTTTTCTTCATTTTTATAGTCTTCAATATCATTGTCTAAAATATTTTTTCTGATATTAATATAATTTTCATTAAGTTTAGTATTCAAAAAAGATAATTTGTTATAATTAGAATATACTCTACTAATTTCATCTAATTTTAATATAATATTAATATCTATATTATACTTTCTTAAAAATCGTTTTAAAAATCTTTGAGGATTATATGAAAAAATATTATTATATAATTCTTCTTCAGGAGCATTAAATGTATAACAAATCATTTTTAACAGTTTTCCTTCAATAGAGTAGATATCATTATCACTTTTAATTTCATTTCCAAGAAAATTAGTGTAATATGATTTATATGATGGAACAATAGTTAGTGTATCTGGTATAGTATAAATTAATCTACACACTAAGTTTGAAACAACAGCTCTATTAATACCAAAATTTTTATGTATAATTTTATAATTAGCAGTTGATAATGTGGCAGTGGAATATCCAACTGAAAAAGTATTTCTTTCTATTTCTGTTGTTGTTATAACATATAATAATCTTTGATAGACAGCTTCAATATTATCTAAATCTTTAATATATAATTCTTTTTTTACAGAATCATAATATCCAGATTTATAGTCAAAAGAAGGTTGATTACCTGTAAATAAAGTATCAATGTTTTCATATAATTTTTTAGATAGTTTAGTAATTTGCCTATTGGTAATATATCCAAAATCAACTAAATTTTTAAACATAGTATTAGTTAGTTCAATAAATTTATTACCTACATTACATTTTTTATCTAGCTTTTCTAAATAGTTCATATATCTTCCTCCAAAATAACAAATAAATTATCTTAATTTATATTTTATATCAAAATAGCATAATATTCAATAGGTTAGTATAAAAAATAAAATTAAATTTTGACGTAAAATGTAATATTAATATAAATAAAAAAATATGAAAATGTTTGATAAATTACATTTTCATATTTTTATTATGTTATTTTAAATAAATTTTTAATTCTTTTTATGAGATTTATTTAAAAATTCATTATGTTTTTTTATATATTCATCCTTTGTAGTTTGTTTTTGTCTAGCAATTGCAAAAGAACTATCAGGAATATTATCTGTTATTACAGAACCTGCAGCTATAGCACAGTCCTTTCCAATCTCTACTGGAGCAATAAGAGTAGAGTTAGAACCTATAAATGAGTTATCACCTATAATAGTTCTATTCTTTTCCCATTTTGGATTTAGATTTGCAGTTATACATCCACAACCTATTTCTACATTTTGTCCTATATCAGCATCTCCTGCATAAATTAAGTGTGGAATTTTTGAATCATTTCCAAGGTTAATATTTTTAGTTTCAGCAAAACTTCCAATTTTACAGTTATCATTAATATTAGAATTAGGACGAATATGTGCAAAAGGTCCAATAATACAATTATTACCAATAGTACTATTAGTAACTTTACTTGTTTCTATTACTACATTATTTCCAATAGTAGATGAAGATATATGTGAATTTGGACCTATAATACAATCTTCACCTATTATAGTTTCACCTTGAATATTAGTACCTGGATATATTATAGTATCCTTACCAATTTTAGCATCTAAACTAATATATGTATTTTTTGGATCTATTAAGGTAACACCATTATCCATATGAAATTTTCTAGTTTTATTAAGTAGGGTACAAGTTGCAATTGAAAGTTCTTCTCTAGAATTTATACCTTGAAACTCTGAAATATCTGCGATAGCATATACTCCAAAATTATATCCAGCTTTTTTTATATGAGAAGGTATATCAGTTATGTAATATTCATTTTGTGCGTTATTATCATCAAGTTTATTAAATGATTGTTTTAATAAATCTCCTTTAAAACAATATACACCAATATTAACTTCTTTTACTTTTTCTTCTGACTCATTACAATCTTTTTTCTCTACAATTCTTAACAAATTGCCATTTTCATCACGAATTACTCTTCCAAGTGATCCTGGTTCATCTAAAATACATGAAAGAACAGTTCCACCATAATTTCCCTGCTTACAAAAAGAAATTAAAGATTTTATAGTTTGTGAAGAAATTAATGGTTGGTCTCCATTAATAACTAATACTAAATCATCATCATCAATATGATCTTTAGCTTGCATAACAGCATGGCCTGTACCAAGTTGTTCTTTTTGTAAACAAAGAGTTACATTTCTATTTTTTATTTTTAAATGTTCTTCAACTTGTTCTGCTTTATGCCCAACTATTATACAGATATCATTTATACCTGCATCTTCGCAAGCATCACATACATAGTCAATTATACATCTATCATAAACTTTGTGTAATACTTTTGGAAGTTCTGATTTCATCCTTGTACCTTTGCCACCAGCTAATATTACAGCTTTAATTTTATCCAAAAAATCATCTCCTTAAATAATATATATTAGCTACTACATTAATATATGTAGCTAAATTATATATTATTTTAACATAAAAAACTTAATATGTAAATAGTAATATAACTATATAAAAAAACAACTTCTTTTAAAAGTTGTTTTAAAAATTATTATTCATTTAATTCGTAAAAAGAATCATCATTTTCTATTGGTAATGCTTCTACTTTTTTCAATTTTCTTTCAATTGTCCTAGATTTTTTTGAAGCAAGTTCCATTGTTGAAGAAATTTCAAGTAGTTTTTTATTAGTTTTATCAAGTAAATCTCCAAATTTAGAAAATTCACTTTTAACCATGCCTAGTAGTTGCCATACTTCACTTGATCTTTTTTCGATTGCAAGTGTCTTAAATCCCATTTGTAAACTATTTAATAGTGCTACAAATGTAGTAGGACCAGATATTACAATTCTATATTTTTGTGATATAAATTCACAAAGACCAGTGTTTTTTAATATTTCACAGTATAGACTTTCTGTAGGAACAAACATTATTCCAAAGTCAGTAGTGTATGGAGGCTCAATATATTTTTCATATATAGCTTTAGCAAAAGATTTGACTGAGTTTTCTAAGTTTTTTCTACTTTCATTTATAAGTTCTAAATCATTTTTATCTTCAGCATCAACCAGTCTAGAATAATCTTCAATAGGAAATTTAGAATCAACTGGTAGCCATATATATTCATTTTCATTTTTTCCAGGTAGTTTTATGGCAAATTCTACTAAATCATTTGAATTCGGTTTAGTTTTTACATTAGTGTTATATTGTTCGTTAGTTAAAAATTGCTCTAATATTGTGTGTAATTGTATTTCACCCCAATATCCTCTTGATTTTACATTTGTAAATACTTTTTTCAAATCTCCAACTCCTTGAGCTAGAGTTTGCATTTCTCCTAGACCTTTGTAAACTGATTCTAGTCTATCATTTACTAATTTAAAAGATTCTCCAAGTCTTTTTTCTAGTGTACCTTGGAGTTTTTCATCAACTGTAAGACGCATTTTTTCTAATTTTTCATTATTATCTTTTTGAATTTTTAAAAGATTATCTTCGACAGCTTTACGTATATTGTCAAGTTTATTTTCATTTATATTAGTAAGGTTAGCAATTGAAGTTTGTTGTGTATTAGTACTTTCTAAAATCCTTGTACCAATATTTTTATTTATTTCTTCACGAGTTTGAGTAAGCATAGAAGAGAGTTCCATTCTAAGTTCTTTAAATTCTTTTAAATTATTTTTATTTTTTTTATTTGAAGCAAGCATGATAATAACTAGAGTAATTAAAATAATAATTATACAAAGTAATATTAATGTTAAATCCATATATAATAACCTCTTTTCATTATATATGATAATTATATCAAGCAAACAAAAGTTTGTCAATCAAAAAATAGTAAAAGGAAAATAAAATCTAATATTAATATAAAGTATGCTTATAGATTACTATAAAAATTATAATGAGTATTAATTTTTATATATTTGATATAACACTTAATATAGCTTTTTTATTATTAATAAATTCTTCAAATAAACTATCTAAATTTGCAAAAGGACCTATTGGATTACCATTTAATTTTGAAAGTTCTATGGTAAGAGATACTACATTATTAAGATATGCTCTATAAAAATCCATAACTCCGTATTTTAAATTTTCATCAATAGGAGTATAATTAGTTTTTTTGGAATATATATCTATTGCTTTATTATGAAGCTCTATATTATTTTTTGAGGCAATACATTTATCTGGATATCCATATATTTCACCACCAGTAGAATGATATGAAAATATAGCAATTAATTTTTGATTAAATTTAGGCAAATTAAAGTATAAATTATTAATATATTTATATAAAAATATGTTTTCAGGACATAAAGGGTCTAATGATTTTTTTCCAGGGTAAGACATTGGACTTGGAATCGTTACAGGAATATCATTATATCTAAGTTTGGAATATTTCCATTTTTTTCTTAAATCAATCATTTCAGGAAATTTATGTATTGAATTAGAGTTTGGATCAATACCTACCCCATTAGCAGACCATACTGGTAATATACTACTATTTAAATTACAATTTTTAAGTATTTTATTTACACTATATATCATATTTTTATTTTCTATTAAATTACATGAGGTAGCAAGAATACTTTTATATAACTTTTCTTTCTTTATATTTTTACTTGCAATTTTGTCATCTAAATTATATGAATCTAAATAAATTTTTGAAATTTTTTGAATAGATTTTTTATCAAAATTTTTCAAATTATAATAAACTTGTGATGATGATATTATATATCCTTCAGGATTTAAAAGTGGTATGAAATGAAAAGTATATTTTTTAGAAAAATTGCAATATATTTCATCATTTAATATTAAAGTTAATATAAATTCTAAGACAAAAAATGGAGTTATAATCTCACAACCATGTGTATTTGAAAAAATTACAACATGTTTTTCTCCATTTCCTATACAGTAAGAATTTAAAGGGTATTTGAAATTAGTATAACATGTAGTATTTTCTTTCTTTAATCTATTATGGAATTTTTTATTATTTAAAAGTTCAGTTAATAAATTACAAATATCATTATATGAAAGTATAATTTTTTTTAGATATATTTTATCCATAAAATCACCTATTATATATTATTTTATAACTAATATATTTATGTTATTTTTATTAAAATGCAAATAACAAAAATATAGATTTAATATATAGTAAAATTACATAAACATAAAATATTTTATAATATTTTTGACTTTAGAAATTAATTTAATATTATATTTTGTTATATATTATAAAACTACTAGTACTAGAAATAAAATAGATTTTATGATATTAAAATTTAAATTTTTATTGAACTTATTTTTATCAACTGTTGAAAATAGTGAAAAAATAATTGTTTTAGACCAGGGAAGAATAGTAGAAGAGGGGAGTCATAAACAATTAATGAAGAAAAATGGTTATTATAGCAAGCTATATAATTCATACTATACTAGTTTAGGATAATTATATATTATACAAAAAATTCTAAAAATGAATATTAATTATATTAACTCAAATCGATTATTAATTTAAAATATAAAAAACACCAGAATAAAAAATCTGGTGTTTATATATGTAACTTTAATACTTAAAGTTTAATATCAATTTGGTGCGGGTAAAAGGACTTGAACCTTCACGCCTTACGGCATCAGCTTCTAAGACTGACGTGTCTGCCAATTTCACCATACCCGCGACAAATATATAATAACATATTAATAATATTTTGTCAATATTTTTGTTTAAAATTTATTTAATTAAAAATTTCGTAATTGGCATTTTGAATTATTGATTTTAAGTATAATATTTGATATAATTTTTTTAATATCGTAATATTTAAAAAGAGGAGAAAATATGTTAAATACCTTATTAATTATTTCTATAATTATATATTTTTTTTCAATTATATATATAAAAATAAAACTTAATAATAAGAAGAATTTAAATATAAAGTCTAAAAAAATAAAATATATATCTTATTTTAGTTTTATAATATTAATAATATGGTGTAGTGACTTATTAATAAAAAATATATTTAATTTTGAATATATTTTAAATGCTAATATAAAATGGAAATATTTTGATTATATAGTATATATTTGTATTTCTTTCTTTTTTCCAACACTTAATGTATTATCATATTATTATAATAATAAAAAAGATAATAAATTATTATATTGCATATATATAATTTCTGCTTTATCATCTATATTATTACTTATGAGTAGTGTATATTCTAATTTATTTAATATATCTATTATTTTAATATGTGTATACTCTTGTATTAATTTTATTATATTTATGATAAAAACAATAGTAGTAGTTTTAAACAAAATAGGAAGTTTTTCAAATTATGTATTTTTTATAGAGTTTACATATTTTATTACTTTATTAATTACAGTAATTTTTTTACTTAATATAATAGATACAATGACATATATTTGTATTTTACCTATACTTATATATATATCTTTATTTATATATATAAATGTAATGTTAAGTGGAAAAAACTTTAAAATAGTAAATATTACTTTAGATACAGTTACAAATTCTATGAGTGATTCTTTTGTTGTAGTATCAAATGACGGAACTATTTTAGAATATAATGCAACATTTTTAAATACTTTTAAAAACATAATAGATGTGGAAAATGGGGATAATTTTTTTGATATAATAAGAGAAAAGAAAATATTTAACCATGAAAAACTAATAAAATTAATATTAGAAGTTAATGAAAAAATAATTTCTAGGAAAAAACAAGTACATTTAGTTTATGGCAAAGTTGATAGATATTTTGATATAGATATATCTCCGTTACTTTCAGATAATAAAAGAAAGAAATGTATTGGAATATTATTATTAATAAAAGATATAACTCAACATAAACTAGATATAAAACAAATAAAACAAAAGCAGGAAGTAATTGTAAAGCAAGGACAACTTGCATCTATTGGTGAAGTTGCAGGTGGAGTTGCACATGATATAAATACTCCAATATCTGCAATAAAAACAGGAGTTACTTTATTAAAAAGTTTTGATGAAAGTAGAACTGATGAACAAAATGAAATATTAAATAGGATAGATAATTGTGCTGATAAGATTATAAATATAGTAAATAGTATGAGAAATCAAATAAGAAATTTAGGTAGTAAAGTTAATATAGAATTTAAAATAAGTAGTGTATTAGAAGATGTAAAAACAATAACTTTTCATGAAATTAAAAAAAATAATTCCATATTAGAAATTAATGTTTTAGATGATATATCTATAAAAGGGGATCCAACAAAATTTGGTCAAGTTCTTACTAATTTGATAGTAAATTCAGTTCAAGCTTATAAAGATAAAGGTGGAAAGGTTATAGTTACTATTGATAGAACTAAGAATAATAAGGCTATTGTAAAAGTCGTAGATTTTGCTGGTGGACTTGATAAGGATATTGAACCTTACATATTTAAAAATATACTTACTACAAAAGGTACTTTTGGTACTGGACTAGGGCTATATGTATCATATTCAGTTATTAAAGGAGAATTTAATGGTGATTTAGTATTTAATACAGAAAAGGGGATAGGCACTACATTTATTATAACTATACCAGTAAAAGAAAATAAAAAAGATTAAATTATGCTAAAAAAGTAAGCTATTATTTGAATTTTACAAATAATAGTTTACTTTTTGTTAATTTTGAAATTAGCATAATAAAAAGATATATAATTATAAAAAGTAAAATCTTTATAATTAGAAGATATATTGTAATTTTTCTAGATACTAATAATCTTATAATAATAGAAGTAATTATTGTGTATATAAATGGATATATTATCCATTCTTTTATATTAAATTTTATTTTAGCTTTTTTATATAAAATCCTCATACTTATTGAAAAATTTAAAATTTCACTTATAAATAATACAATTATATAGCCAGTAATGCCATATATGGGTAGAAAAAAATATATACATATTATACTTACAAAAAGGTCAATTATATTACATTTAACTACATTTACTTGCTCATTTAAACCTTTTAAAATACTATCTATAATTGTATCAATATATATAAAAATAACCAAAGGAGATAAGATATATAAAGTATTTCCTACTTCATTATTGTTATATATTAAAATACCTAATTCACTAGAAAAATTATTAAAAATTCCAAATATGCAAAAAGAAAAATTAAATGCAATTTTAAAAATTCTATGAGAAATATTTCTTATTTTAATATAATTATTTGTAGCATTATATTCTGACATTTCAGGGATTAATAAACTACTAAATGATACTATTAATATACTTGGAAACATTAATATTGGCAGTACCATTCCATTTAAAATACCATATTTTGCTAAAGCTTCATTACATGACAGACCATAGGTTTCAAGTCTACTAGGAATTAATAATCTTTTTACTGTATCTAAAAATGATTTTATATATGAGCTAAGTGCTAGAGGAATAGTTATTTTTAGTATTCTAGCAGTATAATTATTTTTAATTTTTTCTTTTGATTTTGTATTTAAGTATTTTGATTTATCATTTAAATATAATAGAAATAAAATAAAAAATGAAAGTATTTCAGCTATTACATCACCTAAAATAAGTGAGATACATGCATATTCAATACCATTGGGTAGGAGTATACTTAAAATATAACTAGTTATTATAATTAATACTATTTGTTCAGAAATTTTAACTATTGAACTTTTGCTAACTCTTCTTATTGCATTAAAATATCCATTAATAGCAGCGCTCATTGAAATAAATGGAAGAGCAGTAGCAATAAAATAAAGTACTAATGGTTTCATTCTATTATGTAAGCATATAGTACATATAAAATTTGAACTAAATAATATAATTATTCCAGAAATTATACCAAGTATTAGGCTAAATATAATACATTTTCGTATAGCAATTTTTGCACCGCTATATTTGTTTTTTGCTATTTCTTCTGATACTATTTTTGTGGCTGTTAAATTTATACCAGATGTAGCAAGGGTTATAAAGAAAAAGTATACTGACATAACTAATTGATATAATCCTATTGCTTCAGGTCCAATTTTATTTGCAATATATGTATTAAAAGATATTCCAATAATATTCATTAATAATGCTGTAATTGTAAGTATCATACCATTTATTAAGAATTTTTTTAATCGTCTAATATTAGTCACCTTCTTATTACAATATATTAAATTATATTACAAATTATTTTATAATATTTATATATTAAATAATATTAAGAAAAAATGTATAATAAAAATACTATAGTAAATTAATAAAACTTAATTACTATAGTATTATTTCTAACTTAATCATTTTTTGGACATATATTATTAACAGGACATTTATCACACTTAGGTTTTCTTGCAGTACATATTTCTCTTCCGTGATATACTAATACGTGATTTATTTTGCTCCAATATTTTTTGTCAAACTTTTTCATAAGGTCTTGTTCTATTTTTGACTGAGTTAAAGCGTTTGAAAAACCAGTCTTTCGAGATATTCTAGTTACATGAGTGTCTACAGCAATTCCAGAGATAGTATTAAAGCATTCTTGTAAAATAACGTTTGCTGATTTTCTTCCAATACCATTTAATTTTATTAAGTCTTCCATTGTATTTGGAATGGCACTGTTATATCTATCTATTACAAGATTAACCATCTTTTTTATATTAGAAGCTTTATTTTTATAAAATCCACATGATTTTATTATATCAGCTATACTTTTTTCATCTGCGTTAGCAATTGATGTAATATTAGGAAATTTTTGAAAAAATAGAGGAGTGGTCTGATTAACTCTAAGGTCAGTACATTGAGCTGCTAAAATTAAGGCTATTGTTAATTCTAATGGTGAATTATAGTTTAAACTGCATTTAGCATTTGGATAGTAATTTATTAATATATCTATAATTTTTTGAGCATCAGCTTTATTTGTATTTATGTATCTTTTAATTTTATTAGTATTTTTTTCATTTTTCATAATTAATCACCAATAAACAAAATTATTCATAATATATAATATATATTTTACAATATTTTATTTAAAATGTCAAAAGAAAGGAGTAGTAATATGTTTTTTGCAACATTTAGGAAAACGATAGGGCTTGCTATACTTG
>CANQUF010000017.1 GCA_947626975.1 uncultured Clostridia bacterium | reverse complement strand
TAAGACAAAAAAATTAGATTTGTATCATATTTTTGATACAAACCTAATTTTTTATTAGACTTTTTTTACAGCCCCTTGTTTTTATTTTAATTTATTATCTAAATAATATTTACTAAATCCCATTTGAAAGTGTATCAGCATATACATTGCTAAATAATTCAAAATTTGTAGCGTCTTTTAATTCAAAAGAAAATACTTTTTTTATACTAGAACTTACTACATAATTTATAGCTATTAATGTTGATTTTGCTATTTCTATAATTCTTCTTCTATCTACTACTTCTATACAATTATCACATAGAAAAATATTTCTAGTAAAATCATAATATATTTTATTTGACTCTTTTAAAGCATGTCCACATTCACTACATTTATCAATTCTTGGCGTAAATCCAAGAATTGATAAAAGCTTTATTTTGAATGTAGAAACAATAAGCTTAACATTTCTATTCATATTTTGTAATATATACAATGTATTTAAAAGTAAATTTAATACTTTTATGGTATCTTCATTTTCACTTGTTGTAATCTGGACTAGTTTTGTAAGTTCAAATGCTAAATTAAGTTTATCTAAATCAATTTTAAGATTATAGAAACTATTTATAAGGGTTGCAGAATTTACGTAATAGAAATTATTACTTCTATATAATACAAATTCGCTATATACTAAATATTGTGAACTTGCAAGAATAGAGCTATTATTCTTCTTTGCTCCTTTTGCAATACATGATATTTTTCCAAGTTTATCAGTAAGTATTGTAATTATCTTATCATTATCTTTATACTGAACCTCTTTTATTACTATTCCTTTCGTCTTGATTAAATTCACCTAAGTCTTCACCTACATTTTCCATCATATTTAATACTTTATCATTTTGAATACTATATAATTCGCCTATTTTTTTATACTCTAAAAAACTTTCTATATTTCCTGTTTTATAGAAATTATCCCATGCAATTTTTTCATACATAAAATCACCTTCTAATTTTATTTTATGTATTTTTAATAAGCATATACTACTTTTTTTGTCGAAAATAGTATAAATGCTAATTACTTGATCTAAATTTTATATTTTTTAAATATAATTCATTTTTTTGCCAATTTTCTCTAACCTTTACCCAAATTTTTAAATTCACCTTTGTTTCTAAAGTGTTTTCTATATCTATTCTTGCCTCTCTTGTTATTTTTTTTAACATTCTTCCTTCATGTCCAATTATAATTCCTTTATGTGAATTTTTAGAACAAATAATGTTTACATCTATATTATATTGTAATAATCCCTCTTTATTTGTACTTTCTTTAAATTTCTCAACATCTACTTTTATACCATGAGGAACTTCTTTGTCTAAATTATTAAGCGCTTTCTCACGTATTATTTCTTCTACAATTTCTCTTTCTGTAATATTTGTAATTTCATCTTCTGCAAATTCCATTTGTCCCTCTGGTAAATTATTTTCTATACAATTTACAAGGATATCAATTCCATCATTTTTATATACAGATACAGGAATTATATCACAAAAATTTCCACCTAAACTTTTAAAATAGTTATTATAATTTTCTATTATACTAAAAATCTTAGTTTTATCTATTTTATCAATTTTATTAATAGCAAGTATTACTTTTTTATTTAAAGTTACAATTTTTTTCATTATATCTTCATTTACTGAATCTATCTTAGACTTTGTAGCATCAACTAAATAAATTATAACATCAACTGATGATATTGCATTTTCAACCCCTTCCATCATATATTCACCTAATTTTTGCTTTGGTAAATGTATACCCGGTGTATCAATTATAACAAATTGACATGTATCTTTTGTAACAATACCTTTTATATTAAATCTAGTAGTCTGTGGCTTAGGAGTAGTAATAGCTACTTTAAATCCTACAAGTTTATTTAATAAAGTAGATTTTCCAGCATTAGGTTTTCCTACTACTGTTACATAACCAAATTTAAACATTTCTCTCTCCTTCTTTTTAAGACATTATATCATATAATTTGCAAAAAGTCAGTTAAAATATATCAAATTATACTTTTTTTATTATTAAATATTACTATTATCTTATGTAACAATATTATATTTTTATCATAATATATATTATTAATATATTAGGAGTGGTTTTATGAACGAATGCTGTTATACATTATCAATAAGGCAAATTAGATGTCAAAATGGAGTTAGAAGACAACTAGATAATGTCTATAGTAATATTGTACGAAATACTATTATTCCATTAAGTTTCGGTTATTCAGTTACATTTATATCTGCAAATCAGAACAACGTAACAATTCAACTATCAAATCCTGACATAATACCTAATCTGTTATTTAATATACCAAGTGGTGGTTATAAAATATTCGATTTACCAACAGAGTCTGGTACACTTAGAGTTTTAATAGGTTCAACTAGTATAGATTGCTCTAATACTGTTATTTGTTGTAGCCTATAAAAGGAGGGGTTATATGAATACTTTTAATGTAAATGTAAAAATTAAAGATTGCATATTTGGAAATTGTTGTAGTAGTTGCAAAGAAAAAGATATAAATATAACAAATAGTTCTCAAACTATTTGTTTACAAAATAATTATATACTAAATGTAGTTTTAGTAACATCATCATATAGTACAGTTATTATACAAAATGGTTTTCAAGTAATAATTAGAAATATTCGTAATTACCCTATGCAAATATGTATTCCTACAAAGAATTGTCAGCATTTAGTTACAGTAAGTATTAACAATCTTTCATAATAGCGTGGATACATAAATGGATAATAACTGTAATACAGAAAAAAGCACTTGTACTAATAATGATGGTAATCAACTAATATTACTTGCGGCAATGATAGCAATTATACTAGGAAAAGATTTAAATTCATCTAAACAAAATCTACTTGGAAGTTTCCTTCAAACAGTAGGACAGAATTTAACTTTATTATCGGCACAAAAAAGTGACTGTGAAAGCATGGAGCAATAAGCAAAATATTTAATACTTTTTAAAAGCATTTATTTGCTTATTTGCATCCTTTTTCTTTAAAGTTTCTCTTTTATCATATAACTTTTTTCCTTTACATAAAGCTAGCTCTAATTTTACAAGACCATTTTTTATATATATTTTATTTGGAACTAAAGTGTATCCATTTTGTTTTATATTATTTTTAAGTTTTAATATTTCATATCTATGTAATAATAATTTTCTATCTCTAACAGGATCTACATTATTTATATTTCCCATTTTATACTTACTTATATGCATATTTTTTACTATAATTTCATTTCCTTTAATTATGGCAAAACTTTCTTTCAAATTACACATTGATTCTTTTATAGATTTCACTTCTGTTCCTTTTAATTCTATACCACATTCATATTTTTCAATTATGTCATAATTAAAATTGATTTGTCTATTTGATATAACTACGTTATTTTTTGTTGCCATAATAATCTCCTATTTTACTATTTTATTCAACCATACTTATCTTTTCTATTTTTTTATATTCTTCTTTAAATAGATCTTTATTTTTTACTATTATGTTATCCCAAACAAATTTATCATTTATATCTGAAGTATTATATATATATTTATAATATTCAAAATTATTTAATATACTTTTCCATACTTTAATATTACCATTATTTGTGTATCTATCATACTTTGCTCCCTTTTTATATGCTTCATACAATATTTTAGATACATCCTTATCTCCTCTTAATAAAATTCCTTTTATTACACTATTAAATACAGGTTCATATATATGTCTATTTCCTTGTAATCTTTCATTTAAGTATTTAATTTTTAAATCTAATTTTTGCACTGTATTCTGAGAGAAAAATTGATACTTAGTATTAGGAGCCGGTATAAAATACTTAGTTTTTATTATTATATTAAATTTACTATTTTTATTATTATAATTATTAATTTTATTTTCAATTTTTTTGACTAAATTTACTACATTTTCAATATCATCATATTTTTCACTAGGTATTCCAATATATTCTTCTAATACAACTGTATTCCAATTATTTTCATATGCAAGAATACATTTATTTATTATTTCATCATCAGTTAAATCATATGACAACATTTTTCTTAATCTATAACTACTTGCACCTATATCAATATTAATTAATTTTATATTATCTTTTATTTCATTATATATAGGCAAATTTTCATTATTAAATTCTAACCCCTTGATTGATACATTAACGTTTTTTAATAATCCTTTAGTTTTATCTACTATCAATTTTAAATTTCTAATACTATTTATATCATCTGAAATTAAGTTAACATTTTTTATTCCTGTTTTTTCTATTGTTTCCTTTATGTTTTTAATTAATTTATTTATATTTTTGGTTCTTAGAGTACCATTTCTTAAGCTACCTTTAGATAATTCGAAATTAAGCTCATCTTTATTTAAGTATAAATTAGGAACTATCATATTAGGATTTATTTCTATATTATCTATATTTTTTATATATCCACATCTTACATTATAGCTTTCTAATGAAGGAATATATACTCCATCTATAAAATGTAGCTTCTCTAATATATTATTTCTTGTAAGATTATTATTGTATATTAATTCCCTAGCCATTTTTATATATAATTCTTCTAAATCTCCCATTAATATTATTTCAAAGAAATCAGCTATTGGATAAGGATTAGTTATATTACATAAAGCTGCACCAATTAAAGGGAAATTGTTTTTTCTAACCTTAGAAAATATAGGAATATTACCAAGATTTAATATATTTAACATATTTGTATAATCTAGTACATCAGGTACTATAAATAGTATCATATCAAATTTTTTTATACTTTCTTTTGATTCTAGTGTATATATTTCTATTTTTCTTTTTCTTAAGCAATTTTCAAAATCTACCCAAGGTGCAAAAACTCTTTCACATAATACAGAGTCAATTTGATTTAATATATTATATGCACAATTAAAATCATAATTTGACATTCCTATTTCATATAAATCCGGAAAACACAATGCGATTTTTAATTTTACGCTATTAATATTTTTTCGTACTTCATTATATTCTCCACCAACATATCTTGCAGGCTTTTCAACTTCCAATAAATCTTGTTTTATTATATCTAACATATATCATATACCTCTACTTTACTACATATTTTTTTCTAACTATTTTTACTTAACTTATTATATATATCATTTGTTTCTATATTTATTTTTACTACATTTATTAATTCTTGTTTTATTTCATTTACTAAATTTTGTTTACCTGTAAAAGTATTTACATTATTAATATTTTGAATTTTTTCTAGTTTATCACATAAATACATATATGTATATTCAATACTATTAAAAGATACCGTATCATTATTCCTAGTTATATATTCTATATTTTCTTTATTATTTTTGTTTAATAAATCTAGATTATCTAAATAGAATTTATATACTTTATTTAAAAAATCGTTATATATATTAGTTACATTATCTAAAATTTTAATTTTCTCTTCAAGTGTTATATTATCATAATCACAATTTATATATTTATTAATATCATCATCTAATTTATTTATATAATTTTGTAATTCACTAATAACTTCGCTATCTGTTATATTTATTTTAATATTGTTATCATCTATTTTTTTAGTTTCGTCATCTTCCTTAATTTCTATGTTTTCTTCTACTTTTCCTTTACTATTATCAACTATATATTTATTTATTTCATTTTTATAATTTACCAATTCTTGTTTTAGAGTTTGTAACATATTATTTATATTCATTTCTTGTTTTGCTAATTCTAAAGTATTATCAATATCTTTAGAATATTCAGCTATTTTTGTTTCTAACTCCTCTGTTTCTTTTTTACATTCTTCTAAATTTTTATCACTTAGTAGTATGTTTGAAATTTCTTTTTTTATATTTAATATTTTTTTATTTAACTCATTATATTCATTTATATATAGTTCATATTTTTCATTATTTACTAATGATATTTTTATTTTAGTAATTTCTTTTTCTTCATTTACTAAATCAGTACTTAATTTATTTAGTCTTTTATTTAAATCATCAATCGTATTTACTTTATTCTTATCTACATATCCATTAAAAATATTATTTGATTGTTTATCTACAAAATCATGAATATCTTTTACTTGATTTATATATTCTACTAATTTTAATACAACTTTATTTGCATCTTCTTTAGTTATATTTTCATCAATTTTTACATTTTTAGTAGAAATTATTATATTAGAAGCTATTGTAAAATTAGGAATTTTTATACTATTATTAGTAATAATATCTCTAATTGAATATCCTTGTGCAATTTCTACGGCAGAAACTTCGCTCTTTATTTTTAATTTTTGTTCTATTAATGATTCTAACCCAAATATTGGAGTATCGATATTAAGTCTAATTGCAGGATAAAAATTATATTCATCATTAGATTTTAACCCTTCAACAATTTTATCTATTTTTTTTACTTCAACCCTTAATATTTCTAAATATTTTTTTACTTCTTTATAACTTTCATCTAAATCAGATATCTCATTAATATTATCTTCTATATTAACTTTAGTACTTACTTCCTTATCATCATCAGCATAAATATTAATATTTAAAAAACTAAAAATTATAACAAAGAGAATTAATATAATTTTTAAAGAAATATTTTTCATATAATAAATTCACCTTTCTATTAAAGATATAAAAATGTAAATAATAATTCAATATTTTATTAAGTACTAGAAATTTTGCTATATCATATAATGTATTATATCATGCTAATAAATTTAAGTAAATAATTTTAAGTAGTTTTTTGTAAAATATTAGGATATAAAAAATCTTTGAATCTATTTTTAAAGTTCCAAAGATTTTTGTATTAATAAACTATATTAATCACTATATTCTAATATTTTTGTACAATATAAAGGTTCCGTAGTAATATTTTGACTTATCCCTTGTAAGATGTATTCTGCTTTCTTACGTATATTAGTTCCTTTATAGAAAAAATCTGGTAATTTTACCATTGTCATTAATTCACAAAAAGTTTCTGCTCTATCTTCTTTTTCACTTACTTTAGCATATTTAGTTACAAAATAGTTATTATCTCTATTTTGACCATCTGACTCAGAGTTAGTATTTAATAAATGATTAATTTCTGTATAATAAGCATCATTACTACTAACATAAGTGCTATTATTACTAGAATATACATATTCTTTAGTTAAACTTGATATGTCTACATTATAATTAAATCCTTTTGGATTTAATTCTTGCCAATTAGAATATGCATATTCATTTTTGTCGCTCATATAATATTCTAATATATGAAATAATTCATGATGAAAAGCTCTTTCAAACTTTTTATCATTGCTTATATATATTTTAACTTCATTCAATTTATTTTTTGAAGCTATAGCTATATTATCATCATTAAATTTATCTACTAAAATAACATATAATGGGTACTTCTTACTTTTAAATGGTATAAATACTTCAGCAGGATACTTTGAAAGTGCATTATATATCTTTTTTAAATTATCATTTACAATATTTTCATCGCATTGTTTCTCAGCATTCATACTGCTTATTATTCTATCTGTATTTTTACCATATAATATATTGACTCCATATTCATCTTTTAATTTTTTTATATACAATTCATTTTCATCTTTATAACTATAATAATTATTGGAATTTAAAGTGTTAAATTTTAAGAAATCAATAATATCTGTATTATTAATAATCCCAATAAATATTAATATCAGTAGTATAAATAATATTACGTCAGTTATGAATGAAAGTCGTTTTCTATTATGCTGTTTTATAATTTTCATTTTATCCTCCGTATACTAATCATTTAAATCGAAAAATTCTTCATTTAAAGCTTCATCTATATACTTTTTCATTAATATTTGATCATAATTTGTATTATTTATAAAATCATTAAAATCTATAAAGCAATTAATTGATAATTTTTGATTATTTAAACAATTAATACTTATTGATATTTCTTCAATTTTATTATATTTTTTAAATTGTTTAATAGAATTTATAAAATATACTATATTACTTGTTAATTCTTGTTTTTTAATATCATCTAATATATCTACATCTTTATATATTTCTATGCTGATATTGTCATTGTCTAAATATTTAATTCCAATATCAAAATCAAATTTGTAATTATTATTATTTATATAATTTACAAGTTCAGACATTAATTCAGTATTTTCTTTATCCAAAACAATATTTTTATACTCATCATTAATTATATTAATATCGTTTAAATAAATATAAAAATTACTAGTTATATTTCTAACATTATTTTTTACTTTAAAAATATATTGCATCTTATTAAAAAATGTATAATTACTATTTATAATTTCAAAATTATTATAATCTTCATAATTATTAATTAAATAGTTTTGTAAATTTTTTTTGCATTTTACATATGTATAATAGTTACCATTTAAATAGTTTTGAGCTATAATTGCTAAAAATAATAAAATTATTGTTAAAACATATATTTTAATAGCCTTTTTTGATTTAAAATTTTTTTTCATTTTCATATATCTATATGAAATATACCCATAATACCCTATAAATTCGCCTAGGGCAATTAAAATTCCATCACCAAAGCTATTAAATAAAATTTGATATATATTATTTATACCACTAATTTTTGTAATACACATTGCAGTAACTATTCCAAATACAGTAGTAACAACAGGTCTATTAAATAATCTTACTCCAATAATTCCTAAAATTATTAGTAAAGGAATCATTTTTACATATAATGGTGCTGAATTATTAATAAGAATAACTAATATTATTGATAATATATATATTATACCTTCAATATATAATTTCGTTTTTTTAGTGAATATATGCTTTTTTCTTATCATTGATTTTTCAATTTTATTTTCAACTATTTCTTTCATATTTTATCACCTAATTTTTTATTAGCTACACCAAAATTATATATTAAAATATATATTTTTGCAATAAAAACAATTTTTTAAAATAAAAAAGGTATAAATTTCTATATTTTATAGATTTTTATACCTTTTAAAAATAATTTTTATTTAATATTATAGCAACATAATGCTTTCATATAAGTTTCAATGTTATTATCAAAAATATCTTTATTACAATTTTATATGTGTTTTTAGCTAATATTTTAACCTAATTGTCAAGTAAAGATTAAGTATTGATAATATTTTTAAATACGTGAAATCGGTTTAAATATATCTCTTATTGCTTGGATAAAATAATCTTTTACTGTTTTTTGAACAATATTTTCATCTAAAAATATTTCTTTCATATATATTTCTTCATCTCCTATATATGCTTTTATTTCACCAATTTTTGTACCTGCGACCATAGGTGGAGTTATTTCATCTATAAGCTCCTGCTCTATATGTATTTTTTCATATTCTTCATTTGTAAGTGGTAATGACATATTATCCTTTATTTGTCTTTCATAAGTATCTAAGTTTCCTTTTATTACTGGAATATTTATATAAAAATTAAGATACTTTGATATGTCCATCTTTTCATATCTTTTAAATGATTCCTCTAATATTACTTTACTATCATTAAACCTTATCATTGTTGTATCTGCACCTAAAACTACTGCTATATATCTTTGCTCATTTTCTGTAGCAGAAGATATAAGGCATCTATTTGCGCCATTTGTAAATCCTGTTTTTACCCCATCAGCACTTGGATACGTTCTTAACAAAGCATTTGTATTAGTTAATAGTTTAGAAAAAGACCCAAAATTAATAGTAGCACTTTTAGTTTTAACTGCCTCATTAATATATTTATTATTAAGTGCATACCTAGTAATTAATGCAAGATCATACGCAGTTGAATAATGATTTTCATTATCAAGTCCATGTGGATTCGCAAAACTAGTATTTAGTGCTCCTATTTCTTTTGCTTTTTGATTCATAATATTTGCAAAGTTTTCAATTGTTCCACCAATATGTATTCCAACTGTATATGCACAATCATTTCCGTGATGGAAGAAGCATTCCATATAAAAGACTTCTTGCACTTACCTTATCTGACTTTTTTAATCCTACTTCTGAGCCACCTATCCAAGTAGCTTCAGATGGTACTTCTATCATTTCATCCATAGAACAATTTTCAACTAAAATAATAGACGTCATTACTTTAGTAAGAGATGCCATAGGCCTTTTTTCATTTGCATTTTTATCATATAATATTCTACCTGTTTCATTATCTATTACAACTGCTGCTGGTGAATCAATATTTACGAATAATTTTGTGCTAGAATCTGCAAAAATAATGCTTGGCAAACTAAAAAAATATGCAATAATTATGATTAATACTTTTTTTCTTAACATTTCTTTGACCTCTTATTAATATACTATGTTTATGAATAATATGATATGCAAAATAAATAAAAAAAGTTGAAGTATATTATTAATACTCCAACAAATAATTTTTAATTCTCAATAAAATGTCCTTTTTCATTTATTAAGAAAATTTCATTATTTTTATATATTTTTGCAACTCCATCTTCAAAATTCCATACGAAATCATATTCTGGTTTTAATATTTCCTCTCCATTGATATTAATAAAACCATATTTACAATTTTTTTCAACCGGAGCAAAGCCATTACAGAAATCAAATATATAGTCATATTTTAATTTACATAAAAGTTTACCTGTATTATCTATAACTCCATACTTAAAATATTTATGAACTATCCTAAGTCCATTTGCTTTTTTTTCAGAAATATAAGTATAAAAGCATATTTTGTGATCATCTGTAATTACAATAGTTTGTCTACGAATTTTCATAATACATTTCTCCTTTAAATTATTATAAGAATTAAAAAAGTATTTATATTATTATAACATATTTTTAATTTATTGTCAAAAATTTTTCTTATATTATGAAAACTTATAGTACTTATATTGTTTATTTATTAGACTTTTTTACAGAAAATCCAAATTTACCTATGTTTTCTCCTAAATTGTAATATTGTCCATGAGAATATGCAATTAAATTACATTTTTCTAAATCAAATTTTCCAGTTTCATCAAGATATTTTTCATCAATATTTACGGCAACTACTTCTGAAATAAACATATCATGTGATCCAAGTTCCTTTACTTCTAAAACTTTGCATTCAATATTTACGGGACTTTCTTTTAAAAGTGGTGCTTTTATAACACTTGCTTTTTCACATGTTAAATTCATACTCTTAAATTTATCTTCATTTCTTCCAGTTTTTACTCCACAATAATCTGTAGCAAAAGCTAAATCTTTAGTTGTTAAATTTATACAGAATTCTCTAGTTTTTTTAATTATATCATATGAATATCTTTCTTTTCTTACTGATATATATGTCATTGGTGGATCAGAACATATAGTTCCAGTCCAAGCAACTGTAAATACATTTTTTACTGTTTCATCTGAACAAGTAACTAGTACTACTGGTACTGGATTTAAAAATACACTTGGTTTTATAACTTTTTTTCCCATATAATTTTCCTTTCTTAATTAAACTATTACCTAATATATATATATATGCAAAAATAAATTGTATATTACTTTTTCATATTTTTCTTTCTTTTTGAAGTTCGTATTTTTCTTTTTATTTTTTTCGTAATTGGTAATATTTTATCATAAGCAAAATATAATACTTTATTATATACTTTATTTATTTCCCCAATATATTCAGTTATTCCGTCCTTTTTGCAAAATCCTATCTTAAATTTATATAGTCCATCATTTGGATCTAGGTTTAATACTCCACCAAAATTATATTTTTCACACTTTGTTTCAAGCCCCCATTTAATCATTTCCCACTGCATAAGATAATTTGGCATAAGATTTCTTTTATTATTTGAACTTGCACCATACAAATAAAATAATTCTTTACCATAATTTAGAGCAATTGCTCCTGATAATTTATCATCCTCATGTTTTGATATATATATTCTTATCTCATCATCTTTATATGCATCAATCATTCTTTCAAAATATTCATATGGTCTACAACCAATATTATCTCTTACTGTAGTAATTTTATATAACTCGTAAAAAATCTTCAAATCTTCTTTACTTTTAGAATAGTATACTTCCACTCCTTTTCTTTTAGATAGACGAATATTATATCTAGTTTTTTCAGCAAATTCTTTTAGTAACTCATCTTCGGATTTATCTTTTATATTTAAAATAGCATCATGTAAAGGTTGAATTAAATCATCCTTATTTGCTTTTTTATTTAGTACTTTATATCCTCTATTTTTATATTCTTTTTCTAACTCTTCATTATATTTTATATTTGGATCAAATTTGAGTAAAAATATTTTGTATTTTTCTCTTAATTTTTCAGCTTCATTTACTAATCTATTTACTAAATCAACATTGGAAATATCACAAACAGGTCCACGTGGTGAATACATAAGGTAATAATTTACATGTGGAACTTTTTCAATAAGAAAAGTCATTGCAGCAATTATTTTATCATTTTCTTCTAAATATACACCCTCTTGTATCCAATTAGATTTTACTTTTCCCCAATTTAGTGATTGCATTAAACTAGAAGTTCCCTCATAGTTTTTTATAAATTGTTCATATTTTTCTACTTGTTGTTCATTACTTTTATCTAATATCGGCATTTTTATCCCTACTCTTTCTCTATTATTTGTCCATCCTTTGTATCTTTTACAATATATCCTTTATCTTTTATTTTATCTCTTAATATATCTGAGGTTTTAAAATCTTTATTTTTTCTTGCCTCTTTTCTCTCATTTAATAGCATTTGAATTTCTTCTGAAAT
Organism: uncultured Clostridia bacterium; assembly: GCA_947626975.1. Lineage (GTDB taxonomy): Bacteria > Bacillota > Clostridia > TANB77 > CAG-465 > CAG-465. The sequence continues at coordinate 11,985 of CANQUF010000017.1, read as the reverse complement.
TTCTATATTTTCTTTATTTAATTCATCTTTAACTAAATCAAGTGAAAGTACTTTATCAAACTTTTTAATTAATTCAAAATATTTATTTGACTTATTATGCTCTCTTGCTACTTTCCATACTACTGAAATTGCAACTGGCATATTGATATCATCATTTATAGCATCTCTAAACATTTTTTCATATTCATTAACTTTTTTATCTATTTCCTCATTTTTTCCATTAAATTCTTTATCTTTATGCAATAAAGTTTGCTCTCTTAATCTATTAAGTGCAGTTTGAGCAGATTTTATACCATCCCAAGTAAAATTTAATTTATTTCTATAATGTGAAGTATATGATAAGTATCTATAACTTAATGGTTCAATTCCTCTTTTTTCTAAATCATCTAAAGTATATACATTTCCTAAACTTTTTGACATTTTTCCATTGTCTATAAGTAAAAACTCTACATGCATCCAAATTTTAGCAGGATTTTTTCCAGTTGCTCCTCTTGATTGTGCTATCTCATTTTCATGGTGTATAGAAATATGATCAACTCCACCTGTATGTATATCAAATACATCTCCTAAATACTTTCTAGACATTGCACTACATTCAATATGCCATCCTGGATAGCAAAGTCCAAAACTACTATCCCATTTCATTAAATGTTCTTTTGGAGCCTTTATCCATAAAGCAAAATCTAGTGGGTTTTTCTTTTCATTATCTACTTCTACTCTTGCTCCTGCCATCTGTTTTTTTAAATCTACTTTAGACAATTCGCCATAAGATTTTAATTTTGAAGTATCAAAATATATTCCATTTTTTGTTTCATAAGCATAACCATTTTTTAATATATCTTTGACATACTCTTCCATTTCTTTTATATGGTCTGTAGCTTTTACAATATGTTCCGGTCTTTCTATATTTAATCTTTCTATATCTCTTAAAAAATATTCTGTATATTTATTTGCAATTTCATATACGTCTTTATTTTCTCTTCTTGCCGCCTTTAGCATTTTATCTTCGCCTTCATCTGCATCAGATGTCATATGCCCAACATCAGTAATATTCATAACATGATTTAAATTATAACCATTATATTTTAAAATTTTTCTTAAATTATCCATAAAAATATATGCTCTCATATTTCCAATATGTGCATAATTATATACAGTTGGGCCACATGTATATATATTAACTATATTTTTATTAATAGGTACAAAATTTTCTTTTTTTCTTGTTAATGTATTATATAATTTAATCATAATTCACTCCTTTTTTATATTATATGTCTTATACATTATATACTATTCTACTTTAAATTTCAATTATATTAAAAATAATTTATTTTTTAATATGTTGGTTTGTCAACCATATATCACACTATTTTAGAAAAATTTATATTATAAGTGTCTAATATATCTTTTATATTGATTATTTTTTGGATATATGTTAGTATAATAGAAGGAGGGGATAATATGAGTGAAAATCCTAATTATATATTAAAAAGGATTGCAAATTATAAAGAAGCAATAGAAAGTGAATATGCTAAAGCTTCCGATGAGCAAACAAAAAAATATTTAGATTTAGATTTAGAAATATTAAATGACTTCCTTAAAAGTTTAGCTAATTATACAGCAAGTGTTTTTAATGATAAATTTAATACAAAAAATAGAGAATTAATAAAAAGTAATTGTAACTCTATTTCTGAATATCAAGATATAATAAAGCAAGCAGATAATAGTAGAAGAGCTGCTCATAATTCTTTAATTACTTCAATGGCAATTTTAGATAGAACATGCCAATTTTATAATGTTGAACCAATTTATGGTCAATTTGGAGATTATCTTGAAGATTCTTCTAAATTAATAAATTCAAAAGATTCTAAAGCACAAGAAAAAAGAAGGCAAATTACATCATGGGCTACAGATTTTACAATTGCTTGTACAGCTGGAGCATCATTAGGCATAGAACCTAACGATATAGAACATAATTGTTCTCCTAATTTATTTGAGTCAATTTCTTCTAAATTAAGAACTATTGGAGAAAAAGGAATGGTTAATGAAATTAACAATATGGTTGACTCATCAAAAAAAGATAAGAATGAAAATATAAGATAATTTAGTATTATAGAAATATAATTCTTGACATAATATTAAATATGTGATAGAATATAAATTAGTCTTATATAAAGGAGGATATGATTATGGATCTAAGTACAGCTCTTTTAAAATTACAAGAGAAGGTGATTTCAACAGAAGATGAAAAAGTTCTTCTATATGTTAATGAAGAATTAAAAAGATTCATTAACGTTATTATTAAAAACACATTTAATACTGAATTCTTTGCTTCAGAAGAAGCAAATTTCCCTGAGGGAGCATTAAAAAAATTGATATATCTTTTCAATAAGTATGAGATAGATATATCTATTCCAAAAGACAAAAAAGCCCAAAGAATGTATTTTATAAATTGGGCAAACCAAGTAATTAATAGTTAATTAATAAGGCTGTAAAAAAGTAAAATAAAAGACTTTTTTACAGCCTATTTTTTGAGAATATCCAAAAATTTGTGTAAACTTTAAACCTCTTATAATAATTATATTTTATCTTATAATATATGGGTCATTGTCAAGGTAGAAAAATTGTAAATATATACTCTATCATGAAATATGTATGAAATTCTGATAGTATAACATCTGAATATATACTGATATACTCTATTTTTTTATCTTTTTACAAACTCTTTTTTTAATTCATTATACGTATATTTTATTTTGTATATTTTCATCAACTTTTCTATTTCTTCTCTATTTGCCCTATCCTTTTTTTATATATCCTAATATTTCTTCTTCCATTTTTCCAACCTCTTAATTACTAAATAATAACTATATTTTTATTATATTATTACTTTTTCTATTTGTCAAATTTTTATATAATTAACTAAACAAAATATTATACAAAAATAAAATAGTTTTTATTTATAATTTATTTTTTTATGTTGTATTATACAATTATATCTAGTATAATATATATAGAAAGGAGGTTTATAATATATTTTATTATATATTATAACGACGCTATGAAAAAGAAAACTATAACATATATATCATTATTTGCACTAGTAATTTTATTATCAAGTGCAGCATATATAACATTTTTGAAATTACATCAATTTGAAGAAATTTCTGCTTTAAAATCTATTAATAATTATTCAATACATACAGCAGATGATACTTTTCTTGACAAATATATAGATAAAAATAATAATACTCTTGTAGTATTTTGGTCAAGTTTATGCTCTCATTGCTTAAATGAAGCTGAAGAACTTAATAATTTTATTGTATCTAATAATACTAATCTTAAAATTATAATTGTATCTCATGATTATGAGTATTCAGACTTAGAGGAATATCTAAAAGAACATAATTATAACTGGAATGTTATACTTGATACTGATAAAACAATACGAAATCACATTGATCCAGGAGCTTCTGGTATACCAGCTTCATATTTATTGAATAAAAATGGTGAAATTATTAATTATTATAAAGGTGAGTTAAACTTTGATGAATTTACAAAATTTATAAATTTAGAAAATATCGAAAAAAATAACTAGAAATATATATAAAATTTCTAGTTATTTTTAACTATTAATATATTAATTTATTTTCTTTTTTATACTTATCAAATAATTTTAAACATTCATCTCTATTTATCTGGACAAGTTTTACTACATTATCTGATCTTTTATTTAAATATTCATATATATAATTATCTCTAAATCCAATTTTCTCAGCATCTTCTTTTGTGCAACCATAATATACCGTAGAAATATTAGACCATATAATTGCCGAAATACACATTGGACAAGGTTCACATGAGGTATATAATGTACAACCGCGACAAATCATAAGTATCTAATTTTTTACATGCTTTTCTTATAGCTTCAATTTCTGCATGTGCTGTTGGATCTTTTTTTATAATAACTTGATTATTTGATTTAGCAATAATATTATTATTCTTATCTACAATTACTGCACCAAATGGTCCTCCTTCATTATTTTCTACTCCTAAACTTGCTTTATTTATGGCATTTAACATTAACTTACTATTTTCATCCATTATTTATTACTCCCTTATATTTTTTTCATATTCTTAAATTTTATTTTCTCTTCATTACTCACTCTATTTGATTCTATTATTTTTTGAAGTGATTTATTATATGTAAATTTATCTAATGTATTATTTTTTAAATATTTCATTGTATATTTTGGAAACTTTATGTATATAACTGAAATAGCCCAAGCTATTGCCATTTTTACGTAATATCCATTGTGCTTTATTTTATCTAATATATTTAATATTTCATTTATATATTTTTCCTCCACATAATAATCTAGTAAAATTACAATTAAAAATCTTAACTCAAACTCATCTTTTGAATCAATATATTTTTTTAAGAAAATATACATTTTTTCTTTATTATCTTTTATACTTTTTAGATTATTACAAAATATATCACATATAGCCCAGTTATCTATATATGGTATAAACTGTTCAATATATTCTAATCTTTTATTAAAGTCTACTTTGGCATATCCAATAATTAAACCTTTTAACATAATTTCTTCGAAATATTCTAAATTTTTACACTCTATATATTCTAAAAAATCTTGATTATTTGCAATATCTTTTGATATTTTTTTAAGTATTGGCACTCTTATTCCAATCATGTTATCTATACCTGGACAAAGTTTACTATTAAATTCTCTATATTTTTCATCAGATAAATTTATAAGTTTTTGTCTAGTATCATATACAAGATTACCCATATATAATCTCCTTATTTTTTTATATTCTATTTTAATTATTTATTTTTTAGAACTAAAAACTTAACTTTTTATATTATTTTCAATATACCATTTTAAGTATATGTTATAAAATAATTTAACTATCACTTACACACTCATTGTATATTCTCTTTAGATTCTTACTAGTTATTACCTTATTAATACCTTCATTTGCAATTTGGCTATATACAGTTAATAAAAAATTTTGAATTTTAGGATTTATATATTCCTTATCTTTTCTTTTGTTATAAAAATTTAATTGATTATCTTTTTTCCATTCTTTTCCACTATATACTATACCAGCTGCTAAAGTATCACATATCATTTCAACTGCATATTTATATGGAATTATAGGAGTTTTATTTTCTGTAGCAATATCTATCCAATATTCAAAATGGTGTTTATTTCTTCCTTTATGATGTAACCATGCTTTCGAATATCCATTCTCTTTTTTGCATATAGCTATTGGACTTCTTTTTCCATTATAGTATTTTACTCCTTCTAAAAACTCAGTTGGAGAATATTTTGATAAATCATGTAATAAACCTCTTATTGGTATTCCTGCTCTTAGACTAAATTTGAATACGTAAAATCTATGTTTATTTACTGTATGCAGGTGTTTGAAAAAATTTTTTATTCTCATTATTTTCCCTACTTTCACATTTATTTTGTTATTACTATTCCATCTAAGTTTGAAAATTAACAATTATTACTTTTTTATTCTATTTAAAATTTCTCTTGCAACAAGTATACCACAAGCACCAGCCTGTGCTAATCCTCTTGTTACTCCTGCACCATCACCTATAGCAAAAAAATTATTATACATAGTTTCTAACTTATTACTTAACTTTGGCTTTGCACTATAAAATTTTACTTCTACACCATAAAGTAACGTATCATCATTTGCCGTGCCAGGAGCTAATTTATCAAGTGCATAAATCATTTCTATTATATTATCTAAATGCCTTTTTGGAAGTACTAGACTTAAATCTCCAGGCTCTGCTAAAAGAGTTGGCTTAGTAAAACTTTGCTTTAATCTATGAATATTAGTTCTTCTACCATTTACTAAATCACCAAAACGTTGTACAATTACTCCATTTCCTAATAAATTAGAAAAAGATGCTATTCTTTTTCCATATTGATATGGATTATTAAAAGGTTCTGTAAAATGATTACTAACAAGAAGTGAAAAATTAGTATTTTTACTTCTCAAATTTTCATCAGCATAACTATGTCCGTTTACCGTTATTAATCCATCTACATTTTCAGCCACCACATATCCATATGGATTCATACAAAAAGTCCTAACTATATCACCATATTTTTTTGTTCTATATTTTATTTTTGATTCGTAAATATTATCAGTTATATCTTGAAAAATTTGATATGGTAACTCAACTCTAACTCCTATATCTACTTGATTATTTATAACTGGAATATTTAATTTTTTGCACTGAGTTGAAAACCATTCTGCACCTGCACGACCTGGTGCAGCTATAAGAAAATTTGATTCAATATTTTCTCCTTTTTCTAATTCTAGAAAATATATATTTTTTTCATCATCTACTTTTTTTACAATAATATTATCAACTTTTGTATTACAAAATATATCCACTTTGTCTTTTAAAAATTCATATATTTTAGTCAATATTTTTATATTATTTTCAGTTCCAAGATGTTTAACCTCTGCATGTAATAAATGCAAATCATTTTCCAGAGCTCTTTTTTCTATTTGTTTGGCTTTAGGAGTATTTGTAGAAAAAGTTTCATTTGTTGCACCAAACTTCATATTAATTTTATCAACATAATTAATAAGTTCTATTACACTCTCATCATCTATATAATCTTGCAACCATCCTCCAAATTCTGTAGTAATATTATATTTTCCATCAGAAAAATTTCCAGCTCCACCAAACCCTTTCATAATACTACATTCTTTGCAATTAGCGCAAGGTATCTTGTTTGTTATCATTGGACATTTTCTATCATATATAGAGTTTCCCTGCTCAATTAATACAATTTTTTTATCAGTATTTGTACATAGTTCATAAGCTGCCATTATACCAGATATTCCTGCTCCAATAATAGCTATATCATATTTATTTTTCAAAATATACCACTTCCTTTTACTACAATTATATAATATGGTTTTTTACTTTTCAACTCTTTATATATAAAAATAGATAAATAGCATAAAAACTACTTATCTATAATACATTTATAATCATATTTTCTTTCTAAATATCCTCATACAATTTAGTATAGCTATTAAAGATACTCCTACATCTGCAAATATTGCAAGCCACATACTAATGCTACCAAATGTGCTTAAAATTAGTACTATGATCTTTACTGATATAGCAAAAATTATATTTTGCATAACTATATTTTTAGTATTCTTTGAAATTTTGATACAATCAACAATTTTATGTGGTTCATCTGTCATTAATACAATATCTGAAGTTTCAATCGCAAGATCTGATCCATGCCCCATTGATATACCAACATCAGCTGATGCAAGTACTGGAGAGTCATTTATTCCATCACCTACATAGGCTATTTTTAATTTGTTTTCATCCTTTTCTTTTATATTTTTAATTATATCTACTTTATCTTTTGGTAATAGTTCTGAGTAAACTCTATCTATGTTTATTTTGTTCTTTAAATCATTTGCAATATCTTTTTTATCACCTGTAAGCAGTATTGTTTCTTTTATGCCAATCTTTTTTAAATTATTTATTAGTTCTTCTACCCCATCTTTTAAATTATCAGACAATATTATATTACCTGCATATTCATTATTTATTGCAACATGTACAATAGTACCTACTTTATTTTGCTTATCAACTTCTATATTATTTTTATTTAGTAATTTTTCATTACCAACTATTACGTTCATATCTTCAATCTTAGCAACTATTCCATAACCTGCTATTTCACTATGTTCTATTATTTTTGATTTGTCTAATTTTTTATTATATGATTTTACTATAGATTTTGCAATATAATGATTAGAGAATAATTCACATAGTGCAACTATTTCAAGTAATTTATCATCACTTAAATTACTTTTATTACATATATTTGTAATTTCAAATTCTCCTTTAGTAAGTGTTCCTGTTTTATCAAAAGCAACTTTTTTTACACTTGATAATATATCTAAATAATTGCTTCCTTTAACTAAAATTCCATTTTTACTACATGTTCCTATTCCTATAAAAAATCCTAGCGGTACAGATATAACTAATGCACAAGGACACGATACAACTAAAAAGATTAGTACATGTTCTCTTAGTGCTGTTACAAATGGAATATTAAAAAATACTGGTAAAATAACAAGTAAAATAAGTGCTATTAATATTACAATTGGAGTATATATTTTAGAAAATCTAGATATAAAATTTTCAGTTTTTGATTTATTATCTACTGCCTCTGTTATTAATTTCATAATTTTAGTTGAAGTAGAATTCTCATACGTATTAGTTACTTTAATTTCAATAACATTAGATAAATTAATTACACCTGATAAAATTTTATCATTTTCTTTTATACTAACCGGTTTACTCTCACCTGTTAAACTTGATGTATCAATATTTGTATTTCCATTTATAACTATTCCATCTAATGGTACTCTCTCTCCTGATTTTACAATTATTATATCACCAATTTTTACATTTTGTGGCTCTATTTTTTTTATTTCATTACCTAGTTTTAAGTTAGCATAACTTACATTTATACTTAAAGATTCTTTAATTTTTTTCTTTGAATTTTCAGTGGCTTTATCTTCTAAAAATTCTCCTATTTTGTATAACAAAATAACAATTACGCCTTCAATATAGTCATTGGTAAAAAAAGCTCCAACTGTTGCAATTGTCATTAATAAATTTTCATCAAACATATCTTTTTTAAATAAATGTTTTATTGCTTTAAAAAAAATAGTATATCCTATACAAATATAGCTTAGGCCATACATTATATTTAATAAAAGTGGTGAAATAGATAATTTTTTGGATATGACAAAAGATATTACCAAAATTACTATTCCTATTATTGTCATAATTATTTCGCTAATTTTTAACTCTTCACCGCCATCATGCTCATGTTCATGAATATTATTATCATCAGAATTTTTTACATTAATTGTTTCCATAAACTTACTCCTTTTCTTCTATATGATTTAATCCAACATTTAATATACTCTTTATATGACTATCATCTAAAGAATAAAATACTGTTTTTCCTTCTTTTCTTGATTTAACTAATCTAGCATTCTTTAAAATACTTAATTGATGTGATACTGCAGATTGTGTCATATTTATACTATTTGCAATATCATATACGCAAAGTTCACTATCATATATACTATATAATATCTTAATTCGGGTACTATCTCCAAATATTTTAAATGCATCAGCAAGTAAAGATATTATTTTATCATTTGGAATACATCCTCTATTATCCATATTATTCACCCTTTCAAAATATATGCATATCATTTCATATGTTCATATATTCATATATTATCACAAAAAAAATAACATGTCAATACAAATACACTAAATAGAAAAATTAATAAAGACAAACTGGTAGAAAATAAAATCTACTTTGATTTTCTTACCAGTTTTAAGAATTTTAAATCTTAAAATTTAATATGCCATATTTTACATAAATAATAGTAATAAATATATTATTAAAGAAAAGAAGTTAGTTAATTTTTAAATAAGTTCTTCAAAATACTTTTTATTATATAAATACTTATCATCAGAAGGCTTTATCTTACCTGCTTTTTCATTATATTTATTGGCCTCTTCAATTTTTCCTAATTTATAATAACAAACACAAATACTTATATATGGTATATATCCATAGTAATCTATATTTTCAAAACCACCCTTTGAAATATCCATATTTAAAGTTGTAGCAAGTTTATACCAATATATAGCAATATCATATTTATTTTTTAAAAAGAAATATCTTCCAAGTTCACAACAAATACAAGCTCTTGGAATATCATACTTAAATGTATTAATTAATATATCATATACTTCATCAAAATCATTTTTCTTTGTAAAATATATACAATTAGCTAAATCAATACTTGCATTAATTTTATTTTCTATCCACCCATCTTTACTATCTAAAAATTCAGTAAACACTTTTATAGCTTCATTATATTTTTTATTATAATACAGTTCTCTTGCATAATAAAATTTGTGCCTAGAATCCAAATTTTTGCCTTCACTTAAAAGTTTTTCATATATTTTCAAATTTCTTCCAGTAGCATATGCTTTTTCTTTTTTATGGGTTATGGCTATATCTTTAGTAATAACTTTTCCACTTGGTTCTATTACTTCATGCACCGCACCTGTCCATTTATACTTTTTATTATTTTTTATAATTCTTTCTCTATTATATGAAAAGATAGGATTACCAAGTTTATCAAATGCTATATTATATCTTAGCATAACAATATCTACATCTTTAGTTAAAGTTTTCTTTAATTGATTTAATTTTTTTCTATCTTTATCTAATAATATATCATCTGCATCAAGCCACATAATGTAATCTTTTGTAGCTTTTGAAAAAGAGTAATTTCTAGCCTTTGAAAAATCATCACACCAAGTAAAATCATATACTTTTTTTGTATATTTTTCTGCAATTAACTTTGTTTTATCTTTAGAACCAGTATCTACAATTATAATTTCATCTACTATATCACTTATACTTTTTAAACATCTATCTAATACTAACTCTTCATCTTTTACTATCATACATAAACTTATACTAATCATATAGTGCCTCCTAATAATATAATCTATATAATTAATATATGAATATAAAAATTTGTAGTTACCTATTATTTTAAATGTTATATATTTTTATTAATTTTTTCATATTTTTTTATTTCTTCATATATACAATGATTTATAAGCTTAGTAATAGAAATTTCATTTTTTATTGTAAACTCTGAAATTTTTTTATATATACTCTCATATATTCTTAATTTTATTGGTTCTCCTTCTTCTCTTTTGTAAATATTAATTTTATTTAAATTATTTTTAAAATTATTTTCTATTGAGATATTTACAAACTCATTAAAACTTATATTATTATTTAAAATTATTTCTTGAATTTTCTTTATATTAGATAATGGTATTTCCATAGTTTTATATACTCTTTTTTCGTTAAATTCTCTCATTTTTAATACCACCCCTTAAAGATTATACATATATTATACAATTTTATTTTCTTTTAAAATAGTGGCACTTTTTTACTGTTTTTTGCCTATTTAAGTTGATTTTATACTTTAAAAGTTTTATAATACTAATATATTATATTTTATACTTATTTGAACATACTTTCTACATACTAATAGTATGTAAATAAAATCAGTCTTCAAAAAATATGTCTAAAAAATTTACATTTTTTCCAATTAGTGGTAAATATATTTAAATTACGTATACTAAGAATATGGAGGATACTTTAATGATTATAAATAATGAATTTAGAGAATATTTAGATAAAAATATTATTAATTATGGTGCAATAATAATAGATGACAATAATGAAATATTATATAACAATATAAATATAAAAGATAAAATAATTTCTGATGGTCTTAAAAAAAAATTAAATGAACTAAAAAATAACAATGATATTTTAGATTTTTTTAATGATACTTCAATTGAATATTACAACTTTATTATCTCAAGTAATAACATATTATATAACTTAACTGAATCTAAAAATATTACTTCAAATATTATAAAAAAATTTAGTGATATTTCTGAGCAATTAGTTTCTAGTGGTAAAGTTGACGTTAATATAACTAAGTTTTTTAATAAAAAAAATAATTCAGGTATGGAATGTATATTACCTATTATAGTAAATAAAAAATATATTGGATCTATGATTATTATTTCTAATGAAACAACTTTAAATAAAAAAATAAAAGAATCTTTTTTTAGATATTCAATTGGACTATTACTTACAACTATATATTTTATAGAAAGAAAATAAAATTATTCCTTATATTATTATATATAAAATTAATTTATTTTTACAAATAAAACATTAAAGGGGCTGTAAAAAAAGTCTAATAAAAAATTAGGTTTGTATCAAAAATATGATACAAATCTAATTTTTTTGTCTT